>NZ_JBHYIQ010000034.1:0-52855 GCF_042739895.1 Amycolatopsis sp. NPDC059021 | reverse complement strand
CGCCGCCGATCGGTGAACAACACCCCCGGCGCGGCGCCGGAAACCCCACCCTCGGAGTAACCCGGCACGACGACCGCGGTCCTTTCACTGCCGGTCGCGCCCCGCTTCTTCGTGTCCTCAAAGGACGTTGCCGAGACCGTGGTGTTCAGCCTCGCAGCCGGGAAAGCCGTTCGGCCGCCGTGCGTGCCTCGGCGCGCAAACGCTCCACAATGGACGCCGCGGAACCACCACCGGCGAGCGGGTAGGTCTGCCCCGCCCACAGCGACAACGCCTCCGGGTCGCCCGCCTTCGCGGCGGCGGCCCTGACCGGGCGGCTGATGTGGTGCAGTTGCGGATAGGCCGACGGCGCGTCCGCCGACAGCTCGGTGAGCACCCGGTTGACCAGCCCGCGCGCCGGCCGCCCGCTGAACGCGCGGGTGAAGGCGGTCGCCCGCGTGCCCTCGGCCAGCGCGGCCCGGTGCGGAGCCGAGGTGCCCGCCTCGTCGGCCTGGAGGAACGCGGTGCCCAGCTGGGCGGCATCGGCGCCCGCGGCCAGGACCGCCGCGATGTCGGCACCGTGCACCAGCCCGCCCGTGGCCACCAGTGGCAGGTCGATGCGGGCGGAGACCAGCCTCAGCAGAGCGAGCAGCCCGTAGGTCTCGCCTCCGGCGGGCGAGGCCGGATCGTCGGCGAACAGGCCGCGGTGGGCACCGGCTTCGAAGCCCTGCACGACGAGCGCGTCCGCGCCCGCCGCGGCGGCGAGTTCGGCCTCCCTCGGCGAGGTGACCGTGACCAGGACCTTGCTGCCGTTCTCGTGCAGGCGCGCGATGTCGGCCTCGCCGGGGATCCCGAAGGTGAAGGACACCACGGGCATCCGGCGCTCGGCGACGACCTCGAACTTGCCGAGGTACGCGTCGTCGTCCCAGAGCGGTTCGCCGGGTTCGACGCCGTAACGGCGGGCCTCGGCGCGCATACGCTCGCGATGCGCCGACAGGTCCGCCGCGGACCGGGGACCCGGGACGAACAGGTTGACCCCGAACACGCCCGGTGTCAGCGCGGCCGTCTCGTCGATCCGTTCGGCCAGCGCCTGCGGGGTGAGGTAACCGGCGGCGAGGAAGCCGAAGCCACCCGCCTCGGTCACCGCCGCGACCAGCGCAGGCGTCGTGGGACCGCCCGCCATCGGGGCCGCTATCACCGGGAACTCGAGATCTTCGAACATGGCACCGAGGGTAGTTCTCCGACGCGGATCGCTCCTGGCGGGAGCGAGCGGGCTCACGAATTGCTGCAAAGTGGTCTAGACCTATGCCGGGTGAAGTGCGACGATCCGGACATGCGCGGCAGCGACGCCGCGCCCCCTTCACGCCAGGAGGACTCCCGTGAAGAAAACCCGAACGCGGCGGCTCGGGCACGCGCTCGCCGCACTGACCCTGCTCGTCGGCACGGCGGGTGTCACCACGGCGGGCACCGCCGCCGCGGCCACGCCACCGCTGCAGTCGATCGTCCCCGTCCCGGTCTCCGTCCAGGCGGTCGACGGTGTCAGCTACCCGCTGACCGCCGCCACCAAGATCTACACCGAAGCCGGCTCCGCACCGGCCAAGGACGTCGGCGAGTACATCGCCGGGGTGCTGCGCCGGTCCACCGGCTTCCCGCTGCCGGTCTCCGACGCGGCGGGCACCCCCGCCGACGGCATCTCCCTGCTGCTCACCGGAGCCGACGCGAAGGTCGGCGATCAGGGCTACCAGCTCAACGCCGCGGCGAACTCCGTGGTGCTGCGCGCGAAAACCGCCGACGGCCTGTTCACCGGCGTGCAGACGCTGCGTCAGCTCCTGCCGGGGAAGATCGAAAGCCCGACCGTGCAACAGGGCCCGTGGACGATCCCGGGCGCGAACATCCTCGACTATCCGCGCTTCGGCTACCGCGCGGCGATGCTCGACGTCGCACGGCACTTCCACCCGGTGGACACCGTGAAGCGGTACCTCGACCAGCTCGCGCAGTACAAGATCAACCACCTGCACCTGCACCTCGCCGACGACCAGGGCTGGCGGATCCAGATCGACAGCTGGCCGCGCCTGGCCACCTACGGCGGCAGCACCCAGGTCGGCGGCGGCCCCGGCGGGTACTACACCAAGGCGCAGTACACCGACCTGGTGAACTACGCGGCCTCGCGGCACATCACGATCATCCCCGAGATCGACATGCCAGGGCACGTGAACGCCGCGCTGGCCTCCTACGCCGAGCTGAACTGCAACGGGGTCGCGCCGCCGCTGCGCACCGACATCGAGGTCGGCTACAGCTCGCTGTGCATCAGCAAGGACATCACCTACACCTTCGTCTCCGACGTGATCCGCGAGATCGCGGCGCTGACCCCCGGCCCGTACTTCCACATCGGCGGCGACGAGGCCTCGGCGACCTCGCAGCAGGACTACCTCAAGTTCATCGGCAAGGTGCTGCCGATCGTGGCGGCCAACGGCAAGCAGCCGAACGGCTGGCACGACATCGCCAAGGCCACCCTTCCCGCGAACGCCACCCCGCAGTTCTGGGGCACCACCACCTCCGACGCCAACGTGGCCAAGGCCGTCGCGAACGGCAGCAAGGTGATCATGTCGCCGGCGAACAAGGCCTACCTCG
Source organism: Amycolatopsis sp. NPDC059021 (assembly GCF_042739895.1). Taxonomy (NCBI): domain Bacteria; kingdom Bacillati; phylum Actinomycetota; class Actinomycetes; order Pseudonocardiales; family Pseudonocardiaceae; genus Amycolatopsis; species Amycolatopsis sp. NPDC059021. The sequence goes on along the minus strand of NZ_JBHYIQ010000034.1, from coordinate 50,248 downwards.
ACATGAAGTACAACGCCAGCACGCCGATCGGGCTCAGCTGGGCCGGGTACATCGAGGTGCAGGACGCCTACAACTGGAACCCCGGCGCGTACCTGTCCGGGGTCGGCGAATCCGCGGTGCGGGGCGTCGAATCTCCACTGTGGACCGAAACCGTGGTGACCCCGGCCCACATCGACCTGCTGGCCTTCCCCCGGCTGGCCGCGCACGCCGAACTCGGCTGGTCGCCGTGGTCGACCCACGACTGGGCCAAGTTCCGGACCCGGCTCGGCGCACAGGGACCGCGCTGGGAAGCGCAGTCGATGAACTTCTACCGCTCGTCGCAGATCCCGTGGGACAACGGCGGCAACCCCGGCACCTGCACGTTGCCGGCTTGGGACAGCGGGACCGTGTACACCGGCGGGAACACCGTTTCGCACAACGGGCACAAGTGGACCGCGAAGTGGTGGACCAAGGGTGAGGAACCCGGTGCGGGCGGCGAATGGGGCGTCTGGCGCGACGACGGCGTCTGCTGACGCGTTCCTCCTGCCGGAGAGCGCTCGTACGGGCGTTCTCCGGTACGGCCCGGAACAGGACCGGGCCGCGCCGCGTTGAGCACCGGCATGAGCGATGACCTGGATCACATCCGCACGCTGTCCCTGCAGGAGCACGGCCTGGCCACGATCGCGACGACCCGCCCCGACGGGACGGTGCACTCCACGATCGTCAACGCCGGGGTCATCGACGACCCGGTGACGGGCGCGCCCGGCGTCGCCTTCGTGGCCAGGGGCGACGCGTACAAGCTGAAACTGCTTCGCCGTGCCGGGCATGCGAGCCTCGCTTTCCGCCGTGGCTGGGACTGGGGTTCGGTCGACGGACCGGTCCACCTGATCGGCCCGGACGACCCGGACCCCGCCTTCGACGCCGCCGGGCTGCCGAAGCTGTTGCGTGACGTGTTCATCGCGGCGACGGGCACGCACGACGACTGGGACGAGTACGACCGCGTGATGGCCGCCGAACGCCGCGTCGCCGTGTTCATCCAGGCACGCCGGATCCTGCGCAACCGCGGCTGATCAGCGCTCCGCCAGACGTCCGAGCAGGTCGTTCGGGACGATCCGTACCGGGAACGGCCGCTCGGCGTCGAACGCCTCGTCCCCCGCTGCCTTCGCGACCCGCTGATAGTGGCCGTACCGGTCGAGTTCGAACACGGTCAACTCCGGCTCGGCCGGGTCGATCACCCAATAGCTCGGCACACCCAGCCGCTCGTACGCGGCCTTCTTGTCGTTCAGGTCGTAGAGCACCGTGCTCGGGGACAGCACCTCGACCGCGAGCACCGGTGCCGCGGGGAGATCCTTCTCGGTGAAGTCCTCCTCCCGGCCCACCACGACGTCCGGCTGGAGCTCGAGCCGATCGCCGATGCGTACCGCGAAGGGCGCGATGAGGACCTCGAGCCGCGGCGGACAGGCCGCCTCCAGCATGCCGCAGAGCCGGAGGCCGGTTTTCTGATGTCTGCGGCCCGGCGCGGGGCTCACGTGGAGCATCCCGTCGATGAGTTCGTAACGTCGGCCATCCTCCGGCATCCCCTCGAGGTCGCGCACCGTCATGGGGCCCGACCCGGCCGGATACTGGATTTCCGTCATGACCGTCATGGTGCCCTCCTTCCCAGGCTTTGACCAGAGCGCACCACGGAGCACCGACAAAAACGGCGCCGGCGAAGACGAGAACGCCCCGCCTCACTCGATCGTGTGAGACGGGGCGCCGAAAAGCCGAAGCTACTTCTTGTTCTTTCCGTTGTCCTCTGTGGACAGTGCGGCCACGAAGGCCTCCTGCGGGACCTCGACCCGGCCGACGGTCTTCATCCGCTTCTTGCCTTCCTTCTGCTTTTCCAGCAGCTTCCGCTTCCGCGAGATGTCACCGCCGTAGCATTTCGCGAGCACGTCCTTGCGGATCGCGCGAATGGTCTCCCGGGCGATGATCCGCGAGCCGATCGCCGCCTGGATGGGCACCTCGAACTGCTGGCGCGGAATCAGTTCGCGCAGCCGGGTCGCCATCCGGTTTCCGTAGTTGTACGCGGCGTCCTTGTGCACGATCGCGGAAAACGCGTCGACGGTTTCGCCCTGCAGCAGGATGTCGACCTTGACCAGATCGGCGATCTGCTCGCCCGCCTCCTCGTAGTCCAGCGAAGCGTAGCCGCGGGTGCGCGACTTGAGCGTGTCGAAGAAGTCGAAGATGATCTCCGCGAGCGGCAGGTTGTAGCGCAGCTCGACCCGCTCCTCGGACAGATAGTCCATGCCGAGCAGGACGCCGCGCTTGGTCTGGCACAGCTCCATGATGGTGCCGACGAACTCCGACGGCGCGAGGATGCTCACCTTGCTGACCGGCTCGTGCACCTCGGAGATCTTGAGCCCGGTCGGCCAGTCCGACGGATTGGTCACGGTGACCTCGGTGCCGTCCTCGAGCACCACGCGGTAGACGACGTTCGGCGCGGTCGAGATCAGGTCGAGGCCGAACTCGCGCTCCAGCCGGTCGCGGGTGATCTCCAGGTGCAGCAGGCCGAGGAAACCGCAGCGGAACCCGAATCCGAGCGCGACCGAGGTCTCCGGCTCGTAGTCGAGCGCGGCGTCGTTGAGCTGGAGCTTGTCCAGCGCCTCGCGCAGTTCGGGGTAGTCCGAGCCGTCCACCGGATACAGCCCCGAGTAGACCATCGGCTTCGGCTCGCGGTACCCGGCGAGCGGTTCGGTGGCGCCCTTGCGCTCCGAGGTCACGGTGTCGCCGACCTTCGACTGGCGGACGTCCTTCACGCCGGTGATGAGGTAGCCCACCTCGCCGACGCCGAGTCCCTTGCTGGCCTTGGGTTCCGGCGAGATGATGCCGACTTCCAGCAGCTCGTGGGTGGCGTTGGTGGACATCATCCGGATCCGCTCGCGCGGGGTGATCCTGCCGTCCACCACCCGGATGTAGGTGACGACGCCGCGGTAGGTGTCGTACACCGAGTCGAAGATCATCGCGCGGGCCGGGGCGTCGGCGTCGCCCTGCGGCGGCGGGACCTGGCGGACGACCTCGTCGAGCAGCTCGCCGACGCCCGCGCCGGTCTTCGCCGAAACCCGCAGCACGTCCGAGGGCTCGCAGCCGATGATGTGCGCGATCTCGGCCGCATACTTGTCCGGATCGGCCGAGGGCAGGTCGATCTTGTTCAGCACCGGGATGATCTGGAGGTTGTTCTCCAGCGCCAGGTACAGGTTGGCCAGTGTCTGCGCCTCGATCCCCTGCGCGGCGTCGACCAGCAGGATCGCGCCCTCGCACGCCTCGAGCGCGCGGGAGACCTCGTAGGTGAAGTCGACGTGGCCGGGGGTGTCGATCATGTGCAGGACGTGGTCCTGGCCGTCGACCTGCCACGGCAGGCGCACGTTCTGCGCCTTGATCGTGATGCCGCGCTCGCGCTCGATGTCCATGCGGTCGAGGTACTGAGCGCGCATCGCCCGCGCTTCGACCACCCCGGTGAGCTGCAGCATCCGATCCGCCAGCGTCGACTTTCCGTGGTCGATGTGGGCGATGATGCAGAAGTTCCGGATGAGCTCCGGTGAGGTGAAAGTCGTGTCCGCGAACGTGCTCACTCGTGTGATCCTCGGGAAAGGTCGGGGATGGCCACCCCTATGGTCCCATGGAGCTCCGGGTGCGGGTGGGGGTCATCCCCGATGCGAGCCGCGACGGGGCGTGGTGCCCTCGAAGTATGAGCACTTCCCCCTCGCCCGTGCCCGCCCCCGGACCGGCCCCCGCCGGTCTGCTGGACCGCACGTTCGGCCATCCCCGCGGTCTGCTCGGCCGCCTCGGTGGCCTGGTCATGGCACACGGCAACGCACCGACCGAGCACCGGATGGCCGCACTCGCGAAGATCGAACCGGACGAGTCCGTACTGGTGGTCGGGCCCGGTCCCGGCGTCGGCCTGGACGACGTGGCGAAGCTCGCCCGGCGCGCGGTCGGCGTCGATCCGTCGCCGGGCATGCTGGCGCTGTGCCACCAGCGCTGCGGCGACCGCGCCGAACTGCGCCAGGGCACGGCCGCGGACACCGGGGAGCCCGGCGGATCGCTGGACGTGGTGCTCAGCGTGAACAACGTCCAGCTGTGGCCCGACCGCGCCGCGGGCTTCGCCGAGCTGTACCGCGTCCTGCGTCCCGGCGGCAGGCTGCTGGTCTCCGCCCACGAGAAGTGGCTGCCCGTGTCCCGGCACGTCCTCGCCCGCGAGGCCGGGTCCGCCGGGTTCACCGACCTCCAGACCTGGACCTGGCAGCCGCCGGGCTTCACCGCGCTGGCCGCGCAGCTCCGCGCCGTCAAGCCCGCGCGCTAGCTCCGGGGATCGGTGCGCAGCGGATGCCCGGCGGGCACCTCGACCAGGACGATGCGGGTGCCGTCGGGGTCGGCGATCCACGCCTCGTCCAGGCCCCACGGCTCCCGGCGGGCCTCCCGCACCGGCGTCACCCCGCGGGTGGCGAGGCCGGCGAGCGTGGCGGGCAGATCACGCACCTGGATCCACAGCGCGACGTCCGGGCTCGGCCCGGTGCTCGCACTGCCGACGATCTCCAGCGAGCCGTGGCCGAGGAAGAACACCGTGCCGCCGGGGAACTCCTTGTCGATCGCCAGGCCGAGGGTGTCGCGGTAGAACGCGGTGGACGCCTCGAGATCCCGCGGATGGATGAGAATCCGGCTGCTCAGCACTTCCATGGGCTCAATCCCTACCGGGAAGATCAGGCCACCGCAATCGCGGCGATACCGGACAGCACGACCACGGAACCGACCAGCCTGCGCACCGCGTTCGCCTCGCCGAGCACGAGCCAGGCGGCCAGCCCGCCGAGCACGATGCTCAGCTCGCGCGCGGGGGCGACCAGGCTGACCGGGGCGATCCGCAGCGCGTAGAGCACCAGGAGATACGCGACCGGGGACAGCAACCCGACCAGCAGCGCCTCACGCTTGTGCTCACGCCAGAGCTTGCCGATCATCGGCCGGTCGGCGAGGGCGTAGGGCATCAGCAGCAGGCTCTCCATGACCGAGCCGACCGCGAAGTAGACGATCGGCGGGACGGCGAGGCCGGTCACCGCGTGCGCGTCCCACAGCGTGTAGCCCGCGATGAACGCGCCGGTGAGCAGTCCGTAGCCGATCCCGGCCCGGCGGGCCCGCGGATCGGTCTCCCCGTCCCGGCGCCCGGTGCTGATCACCAGCACCCCGGCGATCACCAGCAGCGCGCCGGCGAGCCCGAGCCAGCCCGGCCGTTCGCCGAGCAGCACGACCGCCGCGATGACCGAGAGCAGCGGCCCGGTGCCCCGCGCGAGCGGGTAGACCACCGAAAGATCGCCGACGACGTAACCCCGTTGCAGGACGACGCCGTACCCGACGTGCAGCAGCGCGGTGACCGCCGCGGCCAGCAGCCATGTCCACTGTGGACGTTCGTTTTCCACGGCGAGGACGGCGATCGTGACCGGGAGGAGCGCGACGGCCGAAACGCTGTAGTAGAGGAACACGAAGCGGGCGCCGCCGTAGCCGACCCGCTTGGCGGCGAGGTTCCACACGGCGTGCACGACGGCGGCGACGAGGACGAGGGACAGCGCGGTGGCGTTCATCGGACCCTTTCGGGGTTTTCGCGCACGCGAAAACCTCAGGTCCTCCAGGCTTTTGTCCCGTCAGATGAACGGCGGGCTCCTGAGCCGCCGATGGTGCCGCTCGGACCTGTCCCACCAGCCCTCGTTGTGTTCTCCCGCAGGTGCGGGCCGATGGCGGAACCCTAGGCACTGACTCCACCCACCGTAGTACGCGTAAGCGATCACGTCGAGGCCCTCGCGAGGCCGTCGGAGCAGGCTGTTAGGCTTGCCGTTCGTTGCCGTGCGGCATTCCGTCATGGAGGAAACCCGCGCACCGCCCGCGAGGGTGGCCGGGGCCACAGAGTTATCCAGCGACGCGGCAGCGAACTCACCGAGTACGAACAGGAGCGCCACCATGGCCAACATCAAGTCGCAGATCAAGCGCATCACCACCAACGAGAAGGCGCGTCAGCGCAACCAGGCGATCCGGTCCTCGGTGAAGACCGCGATCCGCAAGTTCCGCGAGGCCGCCGAGTCCGGGGACAAGGCCAAGGCCGTCGAGCTGCAGCGCGAGGCCGCCAAGAAGCTGGACAAGGCCGTCACCAAGGGCGTCATCCACGCCAACCAGGCCGCGAACAAGAAGTCCGCGATGGCCAAGCGCGCGAACAACATCTGAGCCCGCTCTCCGCAAAGGCCCCGGCGACCTCGGTCGCCGGGGCCTTTCGCGTGTCTTCGCCTCAGCGGTCGCCCTTGGCGGCGACGACCTCGTTCACCGCGCGCTCCAGTGCGTAGTCCGGGCTCGCCGCGGCACCCTTGACCTCGGAGTTGAGCCGAGCGACGACCCGCATCGCGGTGGCGAGGCCGTCGGAGTTCCAGCCCCGCGACTGGCCCTGCGCCTTGCGCACCTTCCACGGCGGCATCCCGAGTTCCCCGGCCATCTGGTTCGGGTTGCCCCGCCCGGCCGCCGAGACCCTGGCGATGGTGCGGACGGCGTCGGCGAGCGCGTCGGCGACGAGCACATGCGGCACCCCCAGCTGCATCGCCCAGCGCAACTGCTCCAGCGCGGCCGCCCTGTCCCCCGCCACCGCCTTCTCCGCGACGGCGAAGCCCGTGACGTCGGCGCGGCCCCGGTGGTACCGGCGCACGGCCTGCTCGTCGACGACGCCGCCGGAGTCCGCGACCAGCTGTGTCGCCGCCGACGACAGCTCCCGCAGATCCGAGCCGACGGCGTCGATCAGCGCGAGCACCCCGGCGCCGTCGATCTTGCCGCCCGCCCGGCGGACTTCGTTGCGGACGAACGACTCCCGGTCGGCGGCCTTCGTCAGCTTGGCGCATTCGGTGATCTGGGCCCCGGCCTTGCGCAAGGCGGCGGGCAGCGCCTTCGCCGCCTTGCTCCTGCCGCCCCCGGTGTGCACGACGACCAGCACGATCCCGTCGGCGGGGGCCTTGAGGTAGGACAGCACGGCGTCGGACAGCTCCTGCGAGATGTCCTGCGCCGCTTCGAGGACGATCACGCGGCCCTCGCTGAACAGCGAGGGGCTCACCAGTTCGGCGAGCTCGGGCGCTGTGAGTTCCGACACCCGCATCCTGGTCATGTCGGCGGTCGGATCGGCCGCCTTGGCGGCGTCCAGGGCGGCGCGGACGGCCCGTTCGATGAGCAGTTCTTCCTCACCGAGCACGAGATGCAGCGGTGCGGTGGCGGTGGCTTGCGCGGTCACCCCCCGATCCTCTCACCCGCCCCGCGACACGCCCGCTCCGGTGACACCGGCGCGCCCACCGTGGCACGAGCCGATCAGGATGCCGTACGGTGTGTCCCGAGGCGGCGCCCGCGCGGCGCGCCGACAACCGAATACCGCTCATCCAGAGGGGCAGAGGGAACGGCCCGACGAAGCCCCGGCAACCGGCGTCAAAGCCTGTCATCCCGCGATCGCGGGGTAGCTGACGAACACGGTGCCAATTCCGGCCCGCCTCGGCGGGACAGATGAGGAAAGGAACCTCGCGATGACCGCAACCCTCGGCACGACCTCCACCACCAAGACCCCGGACCTGGGCCCGGCCGTCGAACTGGTGTCGAAGGAAGAGGGTCACCGGCAGCCGCTCGCTCCCGAATTCGTCTCCGCCGAAGACTTCTCGCCGCTCGAGGTCGCCTACGACTTCGGCCGGGTCCGGCGCGAGGACATCGAAGCCGGCCCGAAGAACATCTGGCGCTACAAGAAACTCCTCCCGGTTCCCTCCAACGTCGAGGAGATCCCCAACACCGAGCCCGGCGCCACCCGGCTGATCCGGGCCGACCGGCTGGCGAAGGCGCTGGGGGTCAAGCGGATCTGGGTCAAGGACGACACCGGCAACCCGACCCACTCCTTCAAGGACCGGGTCGTCGCCGTCGCGCTGGCGGCCGCCCGCGAGTTCGGGTTCGAGGTGCTGTGTTGTCCCTCGACCGGGAACCTCGCCAACGCCGTCGCCGCCGCGGCCGCCCGCGCGGGCTGGCAGTCCGTCGTGCTGATCCCGAAGACGCTGGAGCGCGCCAAGATCCTCACGACCGCGGTGTACGACGGCGCGCTGATCGCCGTCGACGGCAACTACGACGACGTCAACCGCCTCGCCACCGAACTCGCCGCCGAGCACGAGAGCTGGGCGTTCGTGAACGTGAACGTCCGCCCGTACTACTCGGAGGGCTCGAAGACGCTGGCCTTCGAGGTCGCCGAGCAGCTCGGCTGGCGGCTGCCCGAGCAGATCGTCGTGCCGATCGCCTCCGGCTCCCAGCTGACCAAGGTGGACAAGGGCTTCCGCGAGCTCGGCCAGCTCGGACTGGTGGAAGCCAGCCCGTACAAGGTGTTCGGCGCCCAGGCCACCGGCTGCTCGCCCGTGTCGGCCGCGTTCCGCGCCGGGCACGACGTCGTCCAGCCGGTCAGGCCGGACACCATCGCGCGCTCGCTGGCGATCGGCAACCCCGCCGACGGCCCCTACGTGCTCGACGTGGTCAACCGCACCAACGGCGCGATCGAGGACGTGAGCGACGAAGAGGTCGTCGAGGGCATCCGGCTGCTGGCCCGCACCGAGGGCATCTTCACCGAGACGGCGGGCGGGGTCACCGTCGCCACGGCGAAGAAGCTCATCGAAACCGGCAAGCTCGACCCGGACGCCGAGACCGTCCTGCTGATCACCGGTGACGGCCTCAAGACGCTCGACGCCGTCGAGAACCACATCGGCCCCAAGGCGACCGTCCCGCCGTCCGCCGCCGCCGTGCGCGAGGCCCTCGGCTACTGACGCCGGCTCACCGCCGGGGCGGGCCACGCGGCTCGCCCCGGCGGGAGACCGCCGGACCGCCGCCGTCCGGGACCACCGCGGTGTCGCCGTCGATATCGGTGCGGGTCACCAAGGCCCCCAACGCGATCAGAGCGTCCACAGTGGACTTACTGGGGTGGCCGTAGCGATTTCCCGCGCCCACACTGGCCATCGCGACGCGGGGCGCGACGGCCGCGAGGAAGTCCGGCAGCGAATACCGCGACCCGTGGTGGGGGACCTTCAAGACCTCCGCCCGCAGATCCGCTCCCCCGGCCAGCAAATCGGCCTGCGCGGCCAATTCCACGTCGCCGGTCAGGAGCACGCGCCCGGCCGGGGTGCCCGCGCGCAGCACGACCGAGCTGTTGTTGACCATCGTCCCGTCCTGCTCGGCGGCCGACCGCGCGGGTACGTACCGCGGCCCGAGCACCTCGAGGGACAGCCCCGGCCACTCCAGCCGCTGCCCGATGGTCAGCTCCAGCAGCGGTACGCCCTGGCGCCCGGCCTCCTCCGCGACCTGCCGCCAAGCCCAGCCCGGCGCCCGGCCAGGCCCGACCGCCACCGCACCCACCGTTCTGCCCTCGAACACCGACACCAGCCCGCCGAGATGGTCGGCGTGCAGATGGCTCAGCACGATCAGCGGCACGCGGTCGACGTCGAGCCGCCGCAGGCACTCGTCGACCGGGCCGGGTTCGGGCCCGGTGTCGACGACCACCGCCCGGCCGCGCTCCGCCGTCGCCAGCACCAACGCGTCCCCCTGGCCCACATCGCATTCGACCATCGCCCACGAATCCGGCGGCCAGGCCGGGGCGAGCACCCGGACCGGGACGAACACCAGCAGCACCACGGCGAGCACCACCGTCACCAGCACCCGGATCCGGCGCAGCCGCAATGTCACCACCAGGACGGCGAGCAGGCCCGCCGCCAGCAGGCCGCCCCACCAGCCGCCGGGCCAGTCCAGGACGGCACCCGGTGCCCGCGCGCCGTGCCGCGCCACGAGGATCAGCCAGCGTGCCTCCGGATCGGCCAGGTGGACCAGCACGTTCCCGGCGCCGGGCCACCACGGGCCCACCACGGTGGCGAGTACTCCGAACACGGTGGCCGGGGCCACCACCGGCGCCGCGAGCACGTTCGTCAGTACCGACACCAGGCTCACCGAACCCGCCATACCCGCCAGCACCGGCGCGGTGACCACGAACGCCGCGAGCGGAACGGCCAGCCCCTCGGCGTAGCCCGCCGGAACACCCCGGCGCACCATCGCGTCCGCCCAGCGCGGCGCCAGCAGAACCAGCCCGGCCGTGGCCAGCACCGAGAGCGCGAAGCCGAAGTCGACCGCCATCGCCGGATCCCAGATCACCAGCGCATAGACCGCAAAGGCCAGCGCGGGCAAGGCAGAGCCCCGTCTGCCCAGCGCCAGTGCGAGCAGGCCGACCGCGCCCATGACCCCGGCCCGGAGCACGCTCGGCTCCGGACCCGCGAGCACGAGGAACCCGGCCAGGCACAGCCCGGCCGCGATCGCCGAGGCCCGCGGCCCGATCCGCAGCACGCGCAGCAGGAGCAGCACCGCACCGCAGACGATCGCGAGATTCCCGCCGCTGACGGCCGTGAGATGGGACATCCCCGCGGCGACGAACTCGTGCTCGACTCGTGGCGGCAACGCGCTCGTGTCCCCGACGACCAGACCGGGCAGGAGACCGGCGGGTTCTTCCGGGAGGCTCGCGCACAGCCGGTGCAGCCCCGCACGCAAGGACTCGGCGGCCCGCTGCCACCACGGTGCGGTGCCAGGATCGCCGGGCGGCCCGCGCACCGACAGCACCGCGACGGTCAGTTCCGCGCCCCGCGCGGGCCCCAGTTGCCCGGAGACCGTCACGGCCTGACCGGGCAGCATGCCCGACCACGGCGTGACCGGGGCGAGCAGCAAGACACGTCCGGTGCTCTCGGCGGGCCGCCCCGCGACTTGCGCGGAGGTCACCTCGGCGGGAAGCACGACCGAACGGGCACCGGCCTGGCGGTCGGCGTATCCGGCCGAGCGAACCGGTTTCGGACGTTCGGTGAGCACCACTCGCAGCACGGCCGGAGCCCCATGGGCGGCGGCCGCGCGCAACGGATCCTGTTCCGCGTCGCGAACACGCAGCGCTGTCGGGCCCGCGAGCGCCAGCCCGAGCACCAGCAACGCACCCGCCGAAGCTCGCCAGGACGGGCGGCGCCAGCACACCACCGCGCCCGCGAGCGCGGTGACCGCTCCCCCGGCCACCGCCGCCCACCACGTACCGAGCAGGGCCGCCAGCGTCACGCCCCACACCGCCAGCGCGGCCGGGACGAGCCGAGGATCCTGCGCACGCCACCACGGCAACGGCTGCCGCGTCTCCGGAGTACCGGGCCCCGCGCTCATCCGACGCTCACCTGCTCCCGGATCTTCGAGAACTTCGCTTCGCCAATGCCTTCGACGTCGCGAAGTTGCTCGACACTGGCGAACCCGCCGTGCCGGGTGCGCCATTCGACGATCCGGCGGGCCATCACGGCGCCGACGCCCGGCAGCGTGTCGAGCTGATCGGCCGTGGCCGCGTTGAGATCGACCTTGCCCGGTGGCGCCCCCGCTCCACCGGGCCCGGCCGCCGCCGGCGCCGGGACACCGACCGCGAGCTGTTCTCCGTCGGTCAGCCGCCGGGCCAGGTTCAGCGCGCTCAGGTCGGTGCCGGGTTCCGGGCCACCGGCGGCACGGAGCGCGTCCGCGACGCGTGCCCCCGCGGGCAGGCTGATCAGCCCCGGTGCGCGCACCCGCCCGATCACGCTGATGACGAGACCGGTCTTCGGCTGCGGGGGCTGCTCGGCCACCGGTTTCGCGCTCGGCAGCCCCGGCGGGCTCTCCGCGGCGGGCCTGCCGCCGAAGAGCGCCACCGCGCCGAACACCAGCAGGACGACGCCGACGAGGACGGCGCCGAGCACGAGCCGTCGTTTACCGGCCGAGCCGCCGGCCAGCCCCGCGGGCAGCCAGCGCCGGACCAGCCGCCCACCGGGGCCCATCGCAGGGGCGTCCGGGGACAGCTGATCGGCCAGCCACGCGAGCCTGGCGTTGACGGAGGAGCCCGGGTCCCGGGCGGCGGGGTCGAACACACGATCGACGTTAGGACAGCCGGAAGCCGTCCGGCAGGGGAAATCGGCGCGGCTGTGGACAAGTGGGGTCCTGTGGACAGATCACCGGCCGAGACCGGGATCGAGCGGTTTTCCGTCGTACCCGGAGGCGATACTGAAGGGTTGCCCACTCACCCCTAGCGGCGAGAACCCAGCCGACGCCGATGTGTCCACTATGGACGTTCAGCCGGTCGCGCGCTGGACGACGACGCCGAGCACACCGGGGCCGGTATGCGCACCGATCACCGCGCCGATTTCCGAGACGACGCAGCCGGACGAGCCGGGTACCGCCTCCTCCAGCCGGTTGGCCAGTTCGACCGCCCGCTCCGGCGAGGCGAGGTGATGCACCGCCAGCTCGACCTCGCCCTGTCCGGCGGCCGAAACCGCCAGCTCGACCAGCCTGGCCACCGCGCGGTTCATCGTGCGGACCTTCTCCAGCGGCCGGATCCGGCCATCGGCCATGTGCAGCACGGGTTTCACCGCGAGCGCCGTGCCGAGCAGCGCGGCGGCGGGGCCGATCCGCCCGCCCCGGCGCAGGTAGTCCAGCGTCTCCACGACGAACAGCGTCTCGGAGTGCTCGGCGGTCGCCACCGCGGCGGCCTCCACCTCGGCCGCGGACGCTCCGGCCGCGGCGGCACCGGCGGCGTGCAGGGCCGCGAAACCCAGGCCCATGGCGGTGGTCCGCGAATCGACCACGCGTACCCGATCCGGCCCGACCTCCTGCGCCGCCAGCACGGCGGCTTCCCAGGTGCCGGACAGCTCGCTGGACAGGTGCACCGACACGACGGCATCGGCGCCCGCGTCCAGCGCGGCGCGGAACTCGGCGGCGAATTCGGCAGGGGTGGGCCGCGAAGTGGTGACGATCTTCCGCTGCCCCAACGCTTCGGCGAGCGCGGCCGGGCCCATCTCGGTGCCGTCGAGGGACACCACGCCGTCCACGAGGACGTGCAGGGGCACCACCCGCACCGCGCTGCGCTCGGCGAAACCCTCGGGCAGGTGGGCGGTGGAATCCGTGACTACCGCGACCGACACGCGCGTCAGCCTACGTGGCCGGGGGTGAGGGACGGCGTCATCAGCGCCGCCATCGCGTCGCCGACCGCGGCATGCCCCGCCCAGCCCCAGTGCATCCCGTCCGGGTTCCCGTGCCCGCCGCGGACGTGCTCGCCGACGACGGCGGGGAGATCCAGCATCGGCACGTCCACCCGCGCGCCCCACTCCGCCAGCGCGGTGGTCGCGCCCGGATGCGCGGTGTGCACGCCGCCGTACGCGGCGGCGCGGTGGACCGACGGCAGCATCCCGAAGACCGGCAGCTCCGGCCGGAGGATCCGCAGTGCCCCGACCGCCGTGTCGAGGTAGTGCACGGTGAGCTTCGCGGGCAGCACGACGGGACGGCCGCGCAACGCGATCGCGAGCCGCGGCTGAGCGGCGAGGTAGGCCTTGCGGGCGAGCCTGCGGACCGGATCCGGCCGCAGATAGCGCAATCCGGTGCGCAGATACGTCGGCAGGGGCGAAGGCAGGGTGTCCATGCTGCCGACGGCGAGGACGACGGCGTCGACGTGGTGCAGATCGGCCCATACCCGCGGGTCGCCGATGAGCGACCACCAGGCATCCCGCGCCGTCCAGCCGAAACCGGCGACGAGATCGGCGCTGCCACCGAGCGCGTCGGCCGCGATGTTCGGCCACAGCCGGGGTTCGTCGGCGGCACACGGCCCCTCGGGTCCGTGGAAGCTCAGCGAATCGCCGAACACCAGCAGGCGTGGCCCCATCGTCAGCCGGTGATACCCGCGTTGTACGCGTACAGCCGCCACTTCCCGTCCCGCTGGACGAGCTCGACCCAATGGCAGTTCACGATCCCGCCCAGCGAGGGCCACACCTCGACGGGCAGGCCCAGCAGCTTCGCGGTCAGCGCGATGATCAGGCCGCCGTGCGTGGCCAGCAGCACCGTGTCCCCGGCGCCGGAGTTCGGCAGGCTCAGGTCGGCGACGACCTCGATGGCGCGCTCGGCGACGTCCACCCGGGACTCACCGCCGGGCGGGGCCCAGGTGGCGTCGGCACGCCAGCGGTCGCGCTCGCCGGGATAGGCCGCGTCGACCTCCTCGCCGGTGAGGCCCTGCCACTCCCCCAGATGCGTTTCCCGCAGCCGCTTGTCGATGCGCAACTGGACGCCGAGCGCCTCGGTCAGCACCGTGGCGGTATCGGTCGCGCGGCGCAGGTCGGAGGCGATGACGAGCTCCGGCGAGAACCGCGCCAGCCCCGGCACCGCGAAACGCGCCTGGTTCCACCCGACCGGGGTCAGCGCGGAGTCGAGATGCCCCTGCATCCGTCCGGCGGCGTTGTAGTCGGTCTCCCCGTGCCGCCACAGCACCAGCCGCCGCGGGTTCACAGCGAGTCCGGCCCCTCGTCCGCGGCGTCACCGTCCTCGCCGGGCTCGGCCAGCCCGGCGACCTCGATGCGCGGACAGTCCTTCCACAACCGTTCGAGGCCGAAGAAGACCCGCGCCTCCTGGTGCTGGACGTGCACCACGACGTCGACGTAGTCGAGCAGCACCCAGCGGCCCTCGCGGGCGCCCTCGCGGCGGACCGGTTTGTGCCCGGCCAGCCGCAGCTTCTCCTCGACGTTGTCGACGATCGCGCCGACCTGGCGTTCGTTGGGGGCCGAGGCGATGACGAAGGCGTCGGTGATCACCAGCTGTTCGGACACATCCAGCACGACGATGTCGCTGGCCTTCTTGTCCGCCGCGGCGTGCGCGGCCGCTACGGCCAGCTCCCGTGCCTGGGACGTGGCTGTCACAGTGCTCCTTTGTCGTTGGGGATGCGCCCGAAGAGCGTACCCGGCGGCACCGACATGCCGTGCATCACGCACCTTCGTCCTTGCGATACAGGTCCTTCTTGGCGATGTAGCGGACGACGCCGTCGGGCACGAGGTACCAGACCGGCTCACCCCGCTCGACGCGTTCGCGGCAGGCCGTAGACGAGATCGCCATCGCGGTCACCTCGACGAGGCTCACCTTGCCGCTGGGCAGATGATGCGAGTTGAGCCGGTAGCCGGGCCGGGTCACGCCGATGAAATGCGCGTAGGTGAACAGCTCGTCGGCGCGGTGCCAGGTCAGGATCTGCTCGAGCGCGTCCGCGCCGGTGATGAAGAACAGCTGGTCGTCGGGGTACTCGGCGTGCAGATCGCGCAGCGTGTCGACGGTGAACGTCTGGCCGCCGCGGTCGATGTCCACCCTGCTGACCGAGAAGACCGGGTTGGACGCCGTCGCGATGACGGTCATCAGATAGCGGTCCTCGGCCTTGGTGACCACCCGGTCGGCCTTCTGCCACGGCTGACCGGTGGGCACGAAGATGACCTCGTCCAGCGCGAACCGCGACTGGACCTCGCTGGCCGCGACGAGGTGGCCGTGATGCACGGGGTCGAACGTGCCGCCCATGACCCCGATCCGCCGTGGTGACATGACTGGTGAGCCTATACACCGCGGACCGGGGCCGCGTGCATCACCGGCCGGATTCGTCCTCTTCGGACGCGACCCGCGCCGGCGCCGGGATCGCTCCGCCACACGAGTGTCACCGCGCGACGGCCTCAGCAGCCCCACCATTCACCACAGTCACACGAGCAGGTTCAGTGATGAGACTCTGTCCCATCACTCTGGTAGTGTTTGACGGGACAGAGTCCCATCACCTGCGGGAGAGCTCCATGCACGTCTTCGTCACCGGCGGCACCGGCCTGATCGGGTCCGCCGTCGTCGCCGAACTGCTCGGCAACGGCCACACCGTCCTCGCACTCGCCCGCTCCGACGCGTCCGCGCTGGCCGCCGAGTCGGCAGGCGCCGAGCCGATCCGGGGAGGCCTGGCGGATCTGGACGTCCTTCGCACCGGCGTCGCCCAGGCCGACGGCGTCATCCATCTGGCGTTCGCCAACGACTTCAGCAGCCCCGACGCCGTCGCGCGGGCGGTCGCCGAGGAAAGCGCCGCCCTCGCCGCCCTCGGCGAGGCACTCGCCGGCAGCGGCCGCCCCTTCGTCACCTGCTCGGGCACACCCGCCGTGCCGGGCCGCGCCTCGACCGAGGCCGACCCGGTGCCGGCCGAAGGTCCGATGGGCGGTCGCGGTCGCGCGGTCACGGAAGTCCTGGAACTGGCCTCGCGCGGGGTCCGCAGCTCGGCCGTGCGCCTGCCGCGCACGGTGCACAACGAGGGATCGGGCGGATTCGCCGGTGTGCTGACCGGCATCGCACGCCGGACCGGAGTGTCCGGCTATCCAGGCGACGGCACGCAACGCTGGCCTGCCGTGCACGCGCTCGACGCGGCGGTGCTCTTCCGGCTGGCACTGGAAAAGGCGGAAGCAGGCACCGCCTGGCACGCCGTGGCCGACGAGGGCGACCAGGTGCGGGACATCGCCGCGATCATCGGGCGACGGCTGGGCCTGCCGGTCGAATCGGTACCGGCGGAGACCTACGGCCCCCTCGGCACGATCTTCGCGGCCGACCAGCCTTCGTCCGCCACGCTCACCCGGCAGGTGCTCGGCTGGGAACCGAAACACCCCAGCCTGCTCGAGGACCTGGAGAACATCCAGCCCTGACCGGCGGCGCGAGCGGGGTTCCGTCCACTGTGGACGAAAACCGCACTCGGCCGCGACGTCACGGCAGGAGGTTCAGCAGGAGGGCGAGGGTGCCGAGCGTCTGCAAGAGGAAAGTCGTGCCCGCGTGCATCCCGAGCGACACCCGCAGATCCTTCTTCCGCCAGACGAACCACGGCCCCGGAAGGAAGAAGACGACCCTGGACAGGAACACCCAGGGAGACCACAGGTGATACAGCGAGAACAGCACCGTGCTGAGCACCGGCGCCCACCGGCCCAGCCGGGACAGGCGGCTCATCAGAAAGCCGCGGAAGTAGAGCTCCTCGATGACCGGGAAGGCCAGCCCGGTCAGCGGAATGCACACCGCCAGCGCGACGACCATGACCGAGTGCGGGTATCCGGCGAGGCCGTCGGTGAGGCCGCCGCCCGCGCCCTCGAACGGGAGCCACCGGAACAACAGCTCGTAGAAGAAGCTGTCCATGGGCATCAACGCGAACGACACCACCAGGAACCACACGATCAAGGGAATGACGAGGACGACGAGTTTCCCGCGCGGGAGCGGCTTGTCCAGATAGTGCACCACTCCGCGCAGCGAGAAACGGCCGTTTCGACGGCGGCCCAGCCACAGCAGCAGACCGAGCTCGAACGGCGCCAGCGCCAGCAGCATGGCGATCGCCCAGCCCAGGAACGGCGGATAGCCGATGGCCCTGGTCAGCGGCCGGGCGATGAGCAGGTAGACGGCGACGATCAGGACTCCGGGGAGAAGATGCAGCGCGATCGACAGCGGCAGGGAGTGGCGATCGGCCAGTAACCGCTCGGCGACGCGGCCCGGCCGGGCCCCTTGTGCAGTGGACTTGGTCTCCATGCCGAGGACGCTCGTCCGGTCCGCCGACATGGCGCTGACACGGAACTGACACCGCGCGCGGACGACCGGACAGCGCGGCATCCGGACGCACGCGGTGCGCGGATACCCCGCCGCTCCCCGGCCGGGGCACCCGCGCACCGCGTTCCGGCGGCCTGGGGGAAACCGCCGGCGATCGGTTCCTCCCCCCGAGGGGAACCGGTCTGCCAGGGAGACTCGGCGCCGTGAGCCCCATTACGCCCATTCGAATGTGACCTGCGTCACAAAGTAGCTCGTTCGCGGCACGACCGGTCCATTCGCGACACCGCCGATTACGGGTCCGTCGGTGGCATGGGGTAGACGTGGGGACGTGGACACGACCTCACCTCTCCGAGACCGAGCCGAGACCCTCCTGCGGGCACTGGCCGGTGAGCGAGCGACCCTGCGCGAGGACCAGTGGACGGCGATCGAAGCACTGGTCGCCGAGCACCGGCGCGCGCTCGTCGTGCAGCGCACCGGCTGGGGCAAGTCGGCGGTCTACTTCCTCGCGACGGCGTTGCTGCGGGAGCGCGGCAGCGGGCCGACGGTGATCATCTCGCCGCTGCTGGCGCTGATGCGCAACCAGATCGCCGCCGCGGCGCGGGCCGGGATCCACGCGGCGACGATGAACTCGGCGAACCCGCAGGAGTGGGACCAGGTCCAGGCGGCCGTGGCGGCGGGCGAGGTGGACGTCCTGCTGGTGAGCCCGGAACGGCTGAACAACCCCGATTTCCGCGACACCGTGCTGCCCAAGCTGACCGCGAGCGCCGGGCTGCTCGTGGTCGACGAAGCCCACTGCATCTCCGACTGGGGCCACGACTTCCGCCCCGACTACCGCAGGCTGCGCACCCTGCTCGCCGAGCTGCCCGACGGCGTGCCGGTGCTGGCCACCACCGCGACCGCGAACGACCGGGTGGCCACCGACGTCGCCGATCAGCTGGGCATCGGCACCGGCGGGGACACCGTGGTGCTGCGCGGCAGTCTCGACCGGGAAAGCCTGCGGCTGTCGGTCTGCCGGTTGCCGACCCCGCAGGCACGGCTGGCCTGGCTCGCCGAGCATCTGGAGAAGCTGCCGGGCTCGGGGATCATCTACACGCTCACCGTGGCGGCCGCCCATGACGTCGCCTCGTTGCTGTCCGAGCGGGGTTACCGGGTCGCGGCCTACACCGGGAAGACCGATCCGGCCGATCGGCAGGCCGCGGAGGACGATCTGCTGGAGAACCGGGTCAAGGCGCTGGTGGCGACGTCCGCGCTCGGAATGGGGTTCGACAAGCCGGACCTCGGGTTCGTCGTGCATCTCGGCGCCCCGTCCTCCCCCATCGCCTACTACCAGCAGGTCGGACGTGCCGGCCGCGGTGTCGAGCGCGCGGAGGTCATCCTGCTGCCCGGCGAGGAGGACAGGGCGATCTGGGCGTACTTCGGTTCGCTGGCCTTCCCCGACGAGCTGCGGGTGACGCAGGTGCTCAACTCGCTCGCCTACGCCGACCGTCCACTTTCGACAGCCGCGCTGGAGCCGACCGTCGAGCTGTCCCGGACGAGGCTGGAAATGGTGCTGAAGGTCCTCGACGTCGACGGCGCGGTCCGGCGGGTCAAGGGCGGCTGGGAGAGCACCGGGCAGGACTGGCACTACGACCGTGAGCGGTATGCCCGGGTCGCGACGGCACGCACCGCGGAACAGGAGGCGATGCTCGGCTACCTCGGCACGGCGGACTGCCGGATGGAATACCTCCGCCGTCAGCTCGACGACCCCGAAGCGGCGCCGTGCGGGCGCTGCGACAACTGCACCGGTGAACACTGGGACACGACGGTGTCGGAGGACAGCGTGGTCGCCACCCGCGAACGGCTGGAGCGGCCGGGAGTCGAAGTGGCGCAACGCAAACAGTGGCCCAGCGGGATGTCCGGGCTCGACGTCCCGCTGTCGGGGCGGATCGCGGCCGCCGAGCAGGCCGAACCGGGCCAGGTGCTCGGCAGGCTCACCGACGTCGGCTGGGGCACCCGGCTGCGGGAACTCGTCGGTACGACGGCGAAGGACGGCGAGATCCCCGAGGGCGTGTTCCAGGCCTGCGTCAAGGTGCTCGCCGCGTGGCAGTGGGCGGAGCGGCCGGTCGCGGTGGTCGAGATCCCTTCGGCGACCCGGCCCCGGCTCACGCACAGCCTGGCCACCCGGCTGGCTTCGATCGGGCGGCTCGAGTACCTGGGCGCGCTGGAGTCGGCGGGACCGCCGCCGCGGCAGGCCAACAGCGCACAGCGGCTGGCCGATCTGTGGCGACGGCTGAGCCTGCCCGGCGAGGTCGCCGAGCGGATTTCCGGTGTGGCGGGGCCGATTCTGCTGATCGACGACGTGATCGACACCGGTTGGACGATGACGCTCGCGTCGCGTCTGGTGCGTCAGGCGGGCGCTCCCGCTGTCCTGCCCTTCGCGTTGGCCAGCACGGCGTGACGACCGGAAAACCTGACGGCGAAAGGAGTACACCGGCCGGAAAAACGCTGACACGATGAATTCATGGACTTCGCCGAAGTGCTCAAAGCACGCCATATGGTGCGCACCTACCGGCCGGACCCCGTCGACGAGGAGACGCTGCGGCGGATCGTGAAGGTGATCCACCGGGCCCCGAGCGCCGGATTCAGCCAGGGACACCGGCTGCTCGTGATCACCGACGCCGGGCTGCGGGGGCGGATCGCCGATCTGTACGACCCGGCGTACGGGGGCAAGGGCTTCCCCGAGTGGGTGCGCCAGGCCCCGGTGCTCATCGCCCTGTGCGTGCGCGAGGAGTCGTACCACGAGCGATACCGGAAGCCCGACAAGCTCGACGAGGACGGCACCGAGATCGGCTGGCCGGTGCCGTACTGGTGGTTCGACAGCGGCAGCCTGCTCGTGCTGCTGCAGCTCGCCGCCGCGAACGAGGGCCTGGCCACCGGGTTCTTCGGCCCGCACGAGGAAGGACTGTTCGAATTGCTGGACCTGCCGGACGACTGGGGGCTCGCCGGTGTCGTGACGCTGGGGTACGCACCCGAGGAGGACGGCGTCCGGCGGGAGCTGTTCCGGCAGCAGCGCCTGCCGCTGGACGAACTGGTCGAGTGGCGCCACTAGGCCCGCACGCTGGGAAAAACTTCCGAACCGGCGGGTGATCTGGCAGAGTGCCGTCCACCGAGCGTCAGGTGGAGGCACGATGGCTGAGGTACTGGCGGGCACCGAGGCCAGGCACCGCCTTCCGGTGCGCAAGCTCGTGGCCGCGAGCGTGGGCAACGCGCTGGAGTGGTTCGACTGGACCATCTACGCGACGTTCAGCATCTACTTCGCGGGCGCGTTCTTCCCGTCCGGCAACGAAACGCTGGCGCTGATCAACACCTTCGCCACCTACGCGCTGGCCTTCTTCTTCCGTCCGCTCGGCGGAATCCTGCTCGGGCGCTTCGCCGACGTCCGCGGCCGCAAACCGGCCATGATCCTCACCCTCGTGCTCATGGCCGGTGGTTCGGTCGCGATCGGCGTTCTGCCGACCTTCCACCAGGTCGGCTGGCTGGCCCCGATCCTGCTCCTGCTCGCGCGGATCGCGCAGGGACTCTCCCTCGGCGGCGAGGTCTCGAACGCGTCGGCGTACCTCGGGGAAATCGCTCCGCCCGAACGTCGTGGCCGGTACTCCGCTTTCTTCTACATCTCAACGGGTTCCGCGGTCCTGATCGCGTCGGTGCTCGGGTTCGTGCTGGCGCGAACGCTGGACAAGGCCCAGCTGACGTCGTTCGGCTGGCGGATCCCGTTCCTGCTCGGCGGCGTCTTCGGCCTGATCGGGCTCTGGCTGCGACGCAGCCTCGCGGAGACGGAACTGTTCGAGCAGAACAAGAAACGCGCACGCCGGGTGGAGCGGCCGCTCCTGACAACCATCCGCCGGCATCCGAAGGCGGTCGGCAGGCTCGTCGGCCTGTCGATGCTGTCCACCCTGTCCTACTACACGTTCTTCAGCGCGCTCAGCTCGTTCGCCGTGAAGACCCGCAAGGCCGCGGACGTCGACGTCTTCCTCGCGCTCTCCATCGGTACCGCGCTCTTCGTCGCGCTTCAGTACCCACTGGGCGCGCTGGCGGACCGGTTCGGCCGCAAGCCACAGCTGCTGGTCTGGGCCGGGGCGACGGCGGTGCTCATCGTGCCACTGTCCACTTTGGTCCGCCCGGGGCTCGGCGGGCTGCTGGTCGTCTTCTGCGCCGGTCTCGGTCTCTACAGCGCCATGACCGCGATCGCGCCCGCGATCATGAGCGAGCTGTTCCCCACCGAACTGCGCGGCCTCGGCATCGGCGCCTGGTACAACCTCACCGTCGCGGTCTTCGGCGGGACCGCCCCGCTCGTCATCACCCTGTTCGCCAAGACATCGTCCACTTTGTACTTCTGGTACGTCGCGGCTGTGGCGGTTCTCGCCTTCCTCGTCATCCTCCGGCTCCCCGAGACGCGCGGCAGCGAACTGGGCTAAATCCGTCGTCACCACGCGTTCCCTCCCGCTACGCTGCGAATTCCGCGACGAGGCCGAAGGAGGGACACCGTGCAGGCAGCCGAGGTGAGTGAGGAACTGGCGCGACGCGTGGTGGACGCCGTCGCCCGCGCACTGGACATCACGCTGACTCCCGACGAGGCGCTGATCCAGGTGTCCGCGCGTGAAGGCGTGGACTACCAAGCCAACCTCGCGATGAGCCTCGGCAAACGGGCCGGCCGCGCGCCGCGGGAGGTGGCGGCCCTCATCGCCGAGCACCTCGACCTCGGCGGGATCGCGGAGGCGCCGGAGATCGCGGGCCCCGGGTTCCTGAACTTCGTCCTGCGCCGCGAGTGGCTGGAGCAGCGCGTCATGGCGATCGCCGTCGATCCCCGGCTCGGGATCCCGAAGACGGCGGCTCCGAAGCGGATCGCCCTCGACTACAGCGGCCCGAACGTCGCGAAGGAAATGCACGTCGGGCATCTGCGGTCGACGGTGATCGGCGACGCGCTGGCCCGGCTGCTGCGGTTCGCCGGGCACGAAGTGCTGCCGCACAACCATCTCGGCGACTGGGGCACGCCGTTCGGCATGCTGATCGAGCAGTTGCCCGACGAGCGGCACGAGGGCGGCCGGATCGAGGATCTCGACGCTTTCTACCGTGCCGCACGGCGGAAGTTCGACGCCGACGAGGCGTTCGCGACTCGCGCACGCGAACGCGTCGTGCTGCTGCAGAGCGGCGACGCCGAGACGTTGTCGACCTGGCGGCGACTCGTCGACGAGTCGACACGGCATTTCAACGAGGTCTACGCCCTGCTCGGGGTCACCCTGACCGACGCCGACATCTACGGCGAGAGCTTCTACAACCCGTACCTCGGCAAGGTCGTCGCGGATCTGGAGGCCGCCGGGTTGACCGAGCTCAGCGACGGCGCGGTGTGCGTGTTCCCGTCCGGATTCCGCAACCGGGACGGCGATCGGCTCCCGCTGATCGTCCGGAAACGGGACGGTGGCTACGGCTACGCCGCGACCGACCTCGCGACGCTGCGGTACTGGACGGCCGAGCGCGGCGCCACCGACCTGCTCTACGTCGTGGGTGCCCCGCAGGCTCAGCACTTCGCGATGGTGTTCGCGGTCTGCCGCGACGCGAAGTGGCTCACGGCGCAGCACGCCGAGCACGTCGGGTTCGGGTCGGTGCTCGGCGCGGACGGGAAGACGATGCGGACCCGGGCGGGCGGCACCGTGAAGCTGGCCGATCTGCTCGCGGAAGCCGTCGCCCAGGCCGAGTCCGTCGTGGCCGAGCGCAGCGAGCTGCCCGCCGAGGCCCAGCGGGAGGTCGCCCGCGCCGTCGGTATCGGCGCGGTCAAGTACGCGGACCTGTCCGGCGACCGCGAACGCGACTACGTCTTCGCCTGGGACCGGATGCTCGCCCGCGAGGGCAACACGTCGGTCTACCTCCAGTACGCGCATGCCCGGATCCGTTCGCTGCTCGCCCGCGCGGGCGAACCCGAACCGGAGTCGCCCGTGCTGCTCGACGACCCCGCCGAGCGGGCGCTGGCGCTGAGCCTGCTCCGCTTCGGCGAGGCCGTGCACAGCGCGACGTCGTCCTACTCACCGCACAAGTTGTGCACGTATCTGTACGAAACCGCGGTCGTGTTTTCCCGGTTCTACGAGCGCTGCCCGGTGCTCACGGCGCCGACGGACGAGCTGCGCGCGTCACGGCTGCGGCTGGCGGCGCTGACCTCGCGCACGCTGGTGCTCGGCCTGTCACTGCTCGGCATCGACACGCCCGGCCGGCTCTAGCTCCAGTACAGGTAACCACCCTGGTCACCGGTCTGCGGGTGCTGGTTGACATCGTCGCGGCGGGCCTGGCCGAGGCCGTTCCCCCTGGCGAGCGGACGCCCCCTGCGGTTGCGGTCCTTGAAGTCCACGACCACGGCGATCGCGAGCAGACCGACGATGATGACGCCCAGGATCACGAATACTTCCAGCATGATGCCCCCTCACGCTTGGGCAGTTCTCCAGTGAACCACTTACCGCAACGATACGGCCGGTCGCCATGAACGCCAGAAAACTTAAGCGGCATTTAGGGTTGTTATTTCTGAATTGCTCAGGAGTTGCCCTGATCCTGGAAGACGCGGCGTTTCAGGGCGGGTACCGAGCCGATCAGGCCCAGCACGCCGCGGGCCATCGCCCTGCCGAGCCGGTTCTCGGACACGAACTGGTCCGCACTGCGGGCCGAGGCACGCACAGCCTGGAAGCCGTAGTCCCGCATCCGGTGTTCGTAGTCCGCGACAGCGGCGGTGACGTCGCCGCCGTCGCGGTGCGCCGCGACGAGATTGCGGCACAGCAGCCGCGCGTCCCGCAGCGCCGTGTTCGCCCCGATCCCGCGCAACGGGGTCATGCTGTGCACGGCGTCGCCGAGCAGGGTCACCGGGCCGGCAGGCCACGGCTTCACGGGAACCGAGGTGAGCAGCGGAATCCGCGTCACCGTCTCGCCAGGGGTGTCCGCGACGAGCCGCCGGAACCCGGGATGCCAGTCGCGGATACGCTCCAGCACCATCGAACGCAGGCCCGGACCGTCCAGTTCGGACAGTCCGGCCGGGTACCGCGCCGCGTTCGCGCCGAAGGCCCACATGACGTAGGAACCGGTGTTGTCGAACAGGACCGGATCGATCTCCGCGGTCTCGTCGTTCACCGCGATGCCACCGAATTCGTGCGGCGCGGTGAACATCCCGAGGCCACGCGGCGCCATCACGAGGTTCGGCCCGTCCGTCAGCCGTCGCGGAAGCAGGGGCCGGGTCTCGCCGATGAGCGGGAATTTTCCCGCCACGGTGACGATCCCGGTGTCGACCCGGTCCGCGTGCGGCAGGAACTGCTTGCGTACCCGGGAATTAGCGCCGTCCGCGCCGATCACGAGGTCCGCCTCGGCCGTGCCGCCGTCGGCGAAATGACACGTGACGGACTTCGGTCCCCGTTCGTAGCGGACGAATTCCTTGCCGTAGTGCAGGATTCCGTCGAGACCGGAGGACAGGACCTGGTGCAGTGAGATCCGGCTGACGGAGTGATGCGCCGAGGCCGGGTCGTGACCGCCCTCGTCGTCGATCACGACCAGTTCCCGCAGTTGCTCGGTGACGAACGCGAAGGCACCGCCACGCCGCCCGCAGGTGGCCACGAATCTCTCCCACTGCTCGTCGGGCAGGCAGGCACGCAGCGCCGCCGAACCGTGCGGGTTGATGTGCACCCGGTAGCCCTGCAGCCGCTCGGCGCGCGTCCTGCTTCGCTCGTACACCGCCACGTCCAGGCCTGCCTTCCGCAGCCCGTGCGCCAGGCACAGCCCGCCCGTGCCGCCGCCGATGACGGCGATTCTCGTGGTCATCTCCAGCTCCTCTCGTCCACACCATAATCATCCTTACGGATAATTAAGTCAACTCTGAAGATGATTGAGTCAGCGACTAGGCTGGTCCCGTGGCCGAACCGACTCCCCGCCGCTCGCCGCGTCCGGACGAGCGCAAACGCGACCCCGAACGCACGAAGGCACGGATCCTCGAAGCCGCGAAGGCCGAGTTCGGCGCGAAGGGGTTCGCCTCCGCACGGGTCGGCGACATCGCGGCCCGCGCGGGCGTGAACAAGCAGCTGATCTCGTACTACTTCGGCGGCAAGGAAGGCCTGTACACCGAGCTGACCAGCACGATGAACCAGGAGTACGTCGCGCTGGCCGATCCGGGACGGCCGCTGGCCGACGTCGTCCGCGACTTCGCCGCTGCCGGGCTGGGCGACGTCGACCTCGGCAGGCTGTTCCTCTGGGAGAACCTCACCGACGGCGCGCCGGACGCCGTCGGTGTCGAGGAGCAGCAGGAATTCCTGCGGCGCCAGGTCGACTACGTCCGGGCCCGCCAGGCCGCGGGCGACTTCCCGGACGACGTCGACCCCGCCGCGCTCCTGCTCATCCTGATGTCCGCCGCGAGCGCGGCGCTGGCGCTCCCCCGGGTGGTCCGCGCGCTGACCGGCCAGGACCCGGCCTCCCCCGAGTTCGCCCAGTCCTACGCCGACCAGCTGGCGCGGGTGGTCGGCCACCTCAAGCCCTAGCGGTCAGACCTCGACCGCCTCGCGACGGCGTGCGGGGAAGCGCTGGGTGGCGACGGCGAGGGCCAGCGCGCAGGCCACCATCGCCGCGCTCACCCAGGGCGCCGCGCGGAAGCC
The DNA here is from genome assembly GCF_042739895.1 of Amycolatopsis sp. NPDC059021. Classification (NCBI taxonomy): domain Bacteria; kingdom Bacillati; phylum Actinomycetota; class Actinomycetes; order Pseudonocardiales; family Pseudonocardiaceae; genus Amycolatopsis; species Amycolatopsis sp. NPDC059021. The sequence continues at coordinate 24,185 of NZ_JBHYIQ010000034.1, read as the reverse complement.
GAGGGTCGTGCCGCTGGCCAGGCCGCCGAGCCACGGACCGAGCACGGCCCCGACGTTGAACGCGGCGGTGGCGAGGCCGCCCGCCAGCGTCGGAGCGCCCGGAGCCACCGCGAACACGCGCGGGATCAGCGTGGACCCGACCCCGAACGACAGCACGCCCAGTACGAACACGAGCACGATCGCGACGGCGAGGTGCGCGGCCGTGACCGCCAGCAGGACCCAGCCGAGCAGCAGGGCCGCGCTTCCGCCGAACAGGACCGAGCCGGGCCGGACGTCGGCGAGCCTGCCGCCGAGCGTCACGCCCAGGAACGAGCCCACACCGAACAGCGCGAGCAGCGCGGGCACCCAGCCGGCGCCGAGTCCGCCGACCGTGGTGAACAGCGTCGCGAGATAGGTGAAGGTCCCGAACGTGCCACCGTTGACCAGCGCGCCGAGCAGCAGGACCACCAGCAGCCGGGGTTCGCGCAGCACCCGGAGTTCCTTGCGTGCGCTCGTTTCCGCCGCGGCCGGACGGCCACCCGGAATCGTCCGCAGGATCGCGAAAAGGGCCGGGAGCGAGACCGCGGCGACCGCCCAGAAGGCCGACCGCCAGCCCCAGTACTGGCCGAGCAGCGCGCCGGCCGGGACGCCCGCGATACAGGCGACGGTGACCCCACTGACCACAATGGACGTCGCGCGGCCGCGCAGTCCCGGCTTCACCATCGCGTTCGCGGCGGCAAGGGCGACCGCCCAGAATCCGGCGTTGGCCAGCGCTCCGACGACCCGGGTGGCCAGCAGGACACCGAAGCTGGTGGTCACCGCGCCGAGCACGTGGACGACCACGAAGACGCTCAGGAAGGCGACGAGCGCGCCGCGCCGGGAAAGGCGCAGGCTCAGCAACGCCATCACCGGGGCGCCGATCACCATCCCGGCCGCGAACGCCGAGGTCAGCAGCCCGGCGGCGGGAATGGACACGTGCAGGTCGGCCGCGATGTCCGCGACGAGACCGGAAAGCATGAACTCGGACGTCCCCTGGGCGAACACTGCCAGTCCGAGCAGGTAAAGGGCGAAAGGCATGAACAGACTCCGCAACCACATCGAGGATCGACAAGGCCACGGCGGACCACGAGTCCACAGAGGACACACGTGGCCGCCGAGGGAAAGAACCTGGATTCGGTAACGGCGATCCGGCGGCTGGGGCCGCGCCGGGCACACCGCGACCTGGAGCGGTCGCGGGCCTTCGGCACGCCTGCGCGAGAGAGCCACCGGAGGCCGGTGGCTACAGTCTGTTCGCCTCGGGACTGTTCACGACGGTGAGGCTAGCAACGCCCCGCACGCCGTGTCCACGTGATTCCGCCGCGCCCTCAGCGCAGCGGGACGAGGTCGTCGGCGTGCACGACCTCGCGGCGTTGTTCGGCGGGCAGCTCGTGGCTGGAGCGCCCGATGAGCTCGGGCAGTTCGCCGGCGTCGAAGGCGACGACGCCCCTGGCGACCGCACGCTCGCGGGGATCGACGAGGTCGACGACGTCGCCTGCCTGGAAATCGCCGTCCACACCGGTGATCCCGGCAGCGAGCAGCGAGCGGCGGCGGCGCACGACGGCCGCGACCGCGCCGTCGTCCAGCCGCAGCTTGCCGTTCGCGTCGGCGGCGTACCCCAGCCAGAACCGCCGCGCGGACAGCCGGGTGTCCGCCGCGGTGAAGGCGGTGCCCACCTTGGCCTCGGTCAGCGCGTCGGTGGCGTTGGCCGCGGCCGCCAGCAGCACCGGAATCCCGGCCGCGGCGGCGGTGCGGGCCGCGGCCAGCTTGGACACCATGCCCCCGGTGCCGAGGCCCGAGCTGGACATGCCGACGGTGATTCCGTCCACATCGGACGCGTCGCGGACCTCGTCGATGCGGCGAGTGGCGCCACCGCGCGGATCCCCGTCGTACAGTCCGTCCACATCGGACAGCAGAACGAGCGCGTCGGCGCCGATGAGATGCGCGACGAGCGCGGCCAGCCGGTCGTTGTCGCCGAAGCGGATCTCCTCGGTGGCCACGGTGTCGTTCTCGTTGACCACCGGGACCGCGCCGAGCGCCAGCAGCCGGGAGAACGTGCGCTGCGCGTTGCGGTAGTGCGCGCGCCGCACGACGTCGTCGTTGGTCAGCAGGACCTGCCCGACGGTGAGCGAGTACCGCCCGAACGACTCGGCGTAGGCATGCGCCAGCGCGAGCTGGCCGACGCTCGCGGCGGCCTGCTGGCTCGCGAGGTCACGCGGGCGCTTGGCCAGTGACAGCGGGGCCAGCCCGGCGCCGATCGCCCCCGAGGACACCAGCACGATCTGTGTGCCGTGCGCGACCCGCGCGGCGATCGCGTCGACCAGAGCGTCCAATCGGGACACGTCGAGCCCGCTGCCCGCCGTGGTCAGCGCGGACGAACCGACCTTGACCACGAGGCGGCGCGCGGACGCGACCGCCTGCCGGGTCTCGGTCACCGGCTCTCCCCGTCCTCGGCCGCGTCCGGCCCGTCGCGGCGGATCCGGCGGGCCTCCTTGCGCTCGGACGCGCTGACGCGGTCGTTGCGCTCCAGGCGGACGTCGGTGCCCCGCCCGGACAGGTGCTCCACGACGCCCGGCGTCGAGGGTTCCCATTCGAACTGGACGTCGCCGACGGTGACCGGGCTGCCGGGCACCGCGCCGAGCTTGGCCAGCCGCTCCTCCACGCCGAGGCGGTTGAGCCGGTCGGCGAGGTAGCCGACGGCCTCGTCGTTGGCGAAGTTCGTCTGGCGGATCCACCGCTCGGGACGGGCGCCGCGCACGATGAACGCGCCCTCTTCTTCCGGGTCCACCTCGACGGTGAAGCCCTCGTCGTCGACGGCGAGGGGCCGCAGCACGATCTTCTCGGGCTCCAGCACCGGCTGCGCCTCGCGGTACTCCTCGACGATCGCGGCGAGGGCGAAGGTCAGCTCCCGCAGGCCCTTGCGTGACGCGGTGGAAACCTCGAACACCTTGAGCCCGCGGGCTTCGAATTCGGGACGCACCATCTCGGCCAGCTCGGCGGCCTCCGGGATGTCGATCTTGTTCAGCACCACCACGCGCGGACGTTCCTCGAGCTTCCCGCCGAGGCCGGGGGTGTACTTGGCGAGCTCATCCTCCAGTGCGTCCACATCGGACACCGGGTCGCGGCCCGGTTCGAGGGTGGCGCAGTCGACGACGTGCACCAGCACCGCGCAACGCTCGATGTGCCGCAGGAAGTCGAGGCCGAGGCCCTTGCCCTCGCTCGCGCCGGGGATCAGGCCCGGCACGTCGGCCATCGTGAAGACGGTTTCGCCGCCGGTGATCACGCCGAGGTTCGGCACCAGCGTGGTGAACGGGTAGTCGGCGATCTTCGGCTTGGCCGCGGACAGCACCGAGATCAGCGACGACTTCCCGGCCGAGGGGAAACCGAGCAGGCCGACGTCGGCGACCGAGCGCAGCTCCAGCACGAGGTCCCGGCTCTCTCCCGGCTCACCGAGCAGCGCGAACCCGGGAGCCTTGCGCGCCTTCGAGGCCAGCGCGGCGTTGCCGAGACCGCCGCGGCCGCCCTGAGCGGCGACGAACGTGGTGCCGGGGCCGATCAGGTCGGCGACCATCTCGCCGTCCTCGGTGAACACGACGGTGCCGGACGGCACCTTCATCACCAGGGTTTCGCCCGCGGCGCCGGCGCGGTTGCCGCCCTGGCCCATCTTGCCGTTGCCCGCCTTCGCGTGCGGGCGGAAGTGGAAGTCCAGCAGCGTGTGGACGTTCGGGTCCACGACGAGCAGGACGTCGCCACCGTTGCCGCCGTTGCCGCCGTCGGGACCGCCGAGCGGCTTGAACTTCTCGCGGTGCACCGAGGCGCAGCCGTTCCCACCGTCACCGGCGGTCAGGTGGATCACCGCGCGGTCCACGAACCGGGACGCCATGACTTGCCTCTTTCACTCACGAAGGAACCACACAAATAAAAACGGCGCGGCCACGCTGGGTCTGCCAGCGGCCGCACCGTGGGGGTTCCGGGGGCTCGGCCCCCGGGCTAACACGTAACGAGCGACGTGGTCCGCGTATTCCGCGGACACACGTCGCCCCAAAATCGCTCGTTACCTCGGCACGATGTTGACCGTCTTGCGGCCACGCTTCTCGCCGAACTGGACCGCACCGGCGGCCAGCGCGAACAGCGTGTCGTCGCCGCCACGGCCGACGTTCACGCCGGGGTGGAACTTGGTGCCGCGCTGGCGGATGAGGATCTCGCCCGCGTTGACTTCCTGGCCGCCGAAGCGCTTGACGCCGAGGCGCTGCGCGTTCGAGTCACGACCGTTGCGGGAGCTGGACGCACCCTTCTTGTGAGCCATAGCTCGTCCTCTTTCTTGCGAAGATCCGGAGAAGTCTTACTGGGAGATGGCGGTGACCTCGACGCGGGTCAGCTTCTGCCGGTGACCCTGACGCTTGTGGTAGCCCGTCTTGTTCTTGAACTTGTGGATCCGGATCTTCGGACCCTTGGTCTGCTCGACGACCTTGCCGGTGACCGAGACCTTCGCCAACGCGTCGGCGTCCGTGGTGACCTCGCCACCGTCCACGAACAGCACGGCGGGGAAGGTGTGCTCGGTGCCCGGCTCGCCCTCGAGCTTCTCGACCTCGACGACGTCGCCGACGGCCACCTTGTACTGCTTGCCGCCGGTCTTGACGATCGCGTACGCCGACACGGAAGTCTCCTGCATTACTCGACAATGGGTGGGGGCTAGCGCTATCGGCCCGCCGCGAGGGCGGTCCAGGATTCGCGCAGCGGCCTGCTCTGGTGGCGGGCCGTACTACAGGTTACGTGGGGTTCCCCGGTGCGTGTGCACCGGGGTCCCCTAGTTGTTCACTAGCTCTTTTCCGACGCGTGCACCGGCGGTCCCGCCGGTCGCGACGCGGCACGGCGCGGACGCCGCCGGGTCGAGCGCACGGCGGGTGCCGGGACGCTGACCTCGGGTTCGTCGGCCGCCTCCGGTGCCTCGGCGGCACCGGACGTCACAGGGGTCTCAGCGGGCTCAGGAGCCTTCGGCGTCTCCTGCTCCTCCTGCTCCTCCTGCTCCACGGGGACCTCGTCCGCCGGGGCCGTCACGGGCTCGCCCGCCACTTCCCTGGCGGGCTCGGCGACCGGCGCCTCTTCCCTGGCGTGCCCGTTCAGGCCCGCGGGCTCGGCGGGTGCCTCGTGCTCGGGCTGGTCGCCGTGCTCGCCCTTGGTCTTCGACGAGGCCTTGGCCATCGCCTGGACCGCGGAGACCACCGACTCCCGCTGCTCGGGGGTCGGGGCCGGGTGCACCGGCTCGCTCTTCGGCGCGGGCTCGGCGGGCGGGTGCTCCTCGGCCTTGTTCCGGCCACGTGAGCGCCGCGAGCTCTTCTCCCCGCCACCACCGTGGTTGTGGCCGTTCGAGCCGCCGTTCGAGCCACCGCCCTGTGTGGAACGCGGATCGGTCGAGACGACCACCCCGCGGCCCTTGCAGTGCTCACACGGCGTCGAGAACGCTTCCAGCAGCCCGGTGCCGATCTTCTTGCGGGTCATCTGGACCAGGCCCAGCGAGGTGACCTCGGCGACCTGGTGCCGGGTGCGGTCGCGGCCGAGGCATTCGGTCAGCCGCCGCAGCACCAGCTCGCGGTTGGACTCGAGCACCATGTCGATGAAGTCGATCACGATGATGCCGCCGATGTCCCGCAGCCGGAGCTGGCGGACGATCTCCTCCGCCGACTCCAGGTTGTTGCGGGTCACCGTCTCCTCGAGATTGCCACCCGATCCGGTGAACTTCCCGGTGTTGACGTCGATGACCGTCATCGCCTCGGTCCGGTCGATGACCAGGTACCCGCCCGAGGGCAGCCAGACCTTGCGGTCGAGCGCCTTGGTGATCTGCTCGTCGATGCGGTGCTCGGCGAAGGCGTCGCCGGTGCCGGTGTAGCGCTTGAGCCGGTCGGTCAGGTCCGGCGCGACGTGCTGGACGTAGCCGTGGATGGTCTCCCACGACCGGTCGCCCTGGATCTCCAGCTTGCCGAAGTCCTCGGTGAACAGGTCACGCACGACCTTGACCAGCAGGTCCGGCTCCTCGTAGAGCATGACCGGGGCGCCGCCCTTCTTGGCGGAACCCGCGTCGGCCTTCTCCTTGATGACGTCCCACTGCGCCTTCAGCCGCCGCACGTCGCGGTCGAGCTCCTCCTCGCTGATGCCCTCCGAGGCTGTGCGGATGATCACACCCGCGTCCTCGGGGACGATCCGCTTGAGGATGTCCTTGAGGCGGCGCCGCTCGTTCTCCGGCAGCTTGCGCGAGATCCCGGTGGCACCACCGGCGGGCACGTAGACCAGGAACCGGCCCGGCAGCGAGATCTGCGTGGTCAGCCGGGCGCCCTTGTGCCCGACCGGGTCCTTGGTGACCTGCACCAGCACGCTGTCGCCGGTGGACAGCGCCTGCTCGATCTTGCGGGCCTTGCCCTCGAGACCGGCGGCGTCCCAGTCCACCTCGCCCGCGTAGAGCACGGCGTTGCGGCCCCGGCCGATGTCGATGAACGCGGCCTCCATGCTGGGCAGCACGTTCTGGACGCGGCCGAGGTAGACGTTGCCGACGATCGAGCCGCTGCCCGAGGACGTCACGAAGTGCTCGACGAGCACGCCGTCCTCGAGCACGCCGATCTGGGTCGAGTCGCCCTTCTCGGCGACGACCATCGTGCGCTCGACCGACTCGCGGCGGGCCAGGAACTCGGCCTCGGACAGGATCGGTGCCCGGCGGCGGCCCGCCTCGCGGCCGTCCCGGCGGCGCTGGCGCTTGGCCTCCAGCCGGGTCGAGCCGCGCACGCTGCGCACCTCGTCACGGGCCGGGCGCTCGGTCTGCTCGGCCTTCGCCTGGCGGACGTGGGTAACGGTGTTGGGCGGGTCGTCGGTGCCCGTCGCTTCGGCGGTTTCCCCGTCGTCCCCGCCCTTGCGGCGGCGACGGCGGCGACGGCGCTTGCTGCCGCTCTCGCCGTCGGCCTCGCCCTCGGCCTCGGCGGGGGCTTCCGCGCTCTCGGCCTGCTCGGCGTCCTCGCTCTTGGCCGCCTTCTCGTCCTTGCCCTGCTTACGGGGCTCGGGGGAAGGCGCGGCGGGCTCGGTCTGCTCGTCGGTCTCGGTACCGGCCTCGTCGCCGCCCTTGCCGCGGCCACGGCCCCGGCGGCCACGACGACGGCGACGGCGGCTGCCGCCGGCGTCATCGCCCTCGTCGTCGGGGTGCTCGGCGGCCGCGGTCTCCTGGGTTTCAGGGGTGGCCTCGTCCTCGGCCGGCTTCTCACCGGCGGCGAAGACGGGTTCGGGCTTGCGGGCCGGCTTCGCCGCGGGCGCCTCCGGCGGCAGGAACACCGGCGACGGCGCGGCGAACACCGGCAGGTGCGCGGCGGGCGCCCGGCGGGCCGGGGCCTCCGGCTCCGGCGCGGGCTCGGCGGCAGGCGCGGCCTCCGGCTCCGGCACGGCGGGAGCGGCGGCTTCGGGCGTTCCGGTGGTCTCCGGCTCCGGGGTCTCCCCCGCCTGGTCCTCGACGGCACCCAGCGCCGTGGCGACACGCAACGCCACCTCGCGGGTCACGCTGGACTGCGCGCTACGGGTGGTTTCGCCCAGCTCGGCGAGCTTGGCCAGCAGTTCCCGGCTGTTCGAGCCGAGCAGCTTCGCGAGTGCGTGCACCCGGATCCGGGCCGGGAGATCGGCCAGCGGACCGGTCGTGGGTGTGGCGGGATTCCCGCCGCTGCTCTCGGCGGGTGTATCCGCGTTCGACATATGTTGTCTCCTCCGCCCCCGGGCGCGTCTCCGGCTCACACCGGCCGACGCGGCCGCGCAGGGGCCCCTTTCTGTTCGTTCCGCCCTGGTGCTCTACCAGCGACGGGAATCCTTGCCAACAGCCGCGACGGCGCCACCGGTCCGATGTGCCGCACACGGCAAGGTCTCCTCGGCGGCGTACCGTCCCCGCCCGCGGCCCCTGGCCGCCCGCCACGTCGTCCAGCCACCCGGGTGAACGGGCGGCGACGCGCGTGTGCCGGTTCTGCACACCACCGGGCCACAACACCGCAGGCACCGCCTCTCACGGATGCCCCACGGCCCAGCGGCCACCGCAAGTATCCCACATGAGCACACCGGTCCGGTGTAGTCGGTGCCCGTCGCAGGCCACGCGGGCGCGCCGGGGCCATCCACCCGGGCGAACTTGACAGCAGAGCTTGTCCGGTCGCGCCGGGGTGGCTAGCGTGCGGCTCGGGACGCCCGATCAGCGCGGAGACGCCGGGCGTCCACCGTTCCCGCACCCGGTGGGAGGTCCGGTGTCCCTGCTGGCGCGGCCGCGGCGTGCGGCCGTGTGCGCGATGCTGGTGCTGTGCGCCTGCGTCACGGCCGTGACCACGGCGAACGCCGACGAACCCGCCTGCGCCGACACCGGCAGGACGCTTCGCTACGTCGTCACCTTCGACCGCGGCACCGCGGAGGACGTCGCGCGCTCGCGGATCGCGCGGGACTGCGGGGACACCACGGCGTACTACCCGCAGATCGCGGTGGCGGTCGCGACCTCGGCCGATCCCGGATTCGCCGCCAGGACCGGGCCCGGCCGCGCCTTCAGCGCGCAGGCCGAGCGGCTCGCGAACCAGCGGGCGAGCGGCGGCGCGATCCGCCCCCAGCCCGCCAGGGCGGCCCTCACGCCGACGGATCCCGGGCAGGTGCCGGGCGCGGACCTCACCGGCGAGCAATGGGACATGCGGGCGATCAACGCGCCGTGGGCACACGACGTTGCCCGCGGCAGCCGCGACGTCGTGGTCGGCGTGCTGGACTCCGGGATCGACCCGGACCACCCCGATCTCGCCGCGGCGGTCGACGCCGAGGACTCGGCGGGGTGCCTGACCGGCGCCCCCGACACGGCGCGGGCCGCGTGGGCGCCGACGACGTCGGTGCACGGCACGCACGTCGCCGGGATCATCGCCGCCGCGGACGACGGCAAGGGTGTCACCGGGGTGGCACCCGGCGTACGGGTCGCGTCGGTGAAGGTGATCGACGACCGCGGCTACGCCGACCCCGAGGCCGCGGTGTGCGGGCTGATGTGGGCCGCGGCCCGGCACATGCGGGTGACCAACAGCAGCTTCTTCGTCAACCCGTGGTCGTTGTCGTGCGTACGCGGGAACGACCGCGGCGTGGTGCACGAGGTGCTGGCCAGAGCCGTCGAGTACGCGACTTCGACGGGAACGCTCAACGTCGCGGCGGCGACGAACGAAGCCGTCGACCTGACGCCGTCGCCCCGGTCGGGCACCCCCAGCGACGGCGGCGGCTGCGAGGCGCTGCCCGCGGGCCTGCGGGACGTCGTGTCGGTGTCGGCCGTGGGCGTGGACCGGGTCAAGGCCGGCTACAGCTCCTACGGTCTGGGCGTGATCGATGTCACCGCTCCCGGCGGCGAAGCCGGGCGATGCGTCGTCTCGACCGTGCCCGGCGGGTACGCCCCGCTGTGCGGGACGTCGATGGCGGCGCCGCACGCGGCCGGGGTACTGGCGCTGCTCGCCTCCACACAGCCGGGGCAGGGGCCACGGCAGTTGCGGCGTGCGCTGGAGTCGGCCGCGATGCCGATGCCGTGTCCCGCCGACTACGACCTGACCGGCGACGGGGTGCAGGACGCCTACTGCGCCGGGTACGAGGGCTACAACGGGTTCTACGGGCATGGGATGGCCGACGCGCTGGCCGCGGTCGCGCCGCGGCCGCGGCACCCTGACCCGGATCGCTGATCCGCGGCCGTCCGGCGTGACGACCTCCGTCCCCTGCTCAGGCTTAGCGGTCTCCGGTGAGTTCGCCGGCGACCCGAGCCAGCAGTTCTCGCATCGCGTCGCCGGACAAGGCATGCCGCCTGAAGTAGTCGAACACCTCGAGATGCTCGGTGACATGAGCGGGATCGCGAAAAGCGATCACACCAGCGAAGGTCTCCATGGTCACCAGCCTCCTGTCGTAGACCACGAAGATGTTCAGCGCGGGCACGTCGATCCGTGTGTCTTGCGGGATCACGGCCAGCTGAACGTTGGGCAGCAGACTCATCCGGCGAAGGTGCTCCGCCTGCCGCGCCATTCCCGGGCCGTCCAGTACCGGAAAGCGGATAGCACTCTCGACGAAGAGGATCTCGAAGCGAGCTTGTCCACGCTTCAGCAGCTCACCGCGTTCCAGCTTCGCCTCGACCAGCGCCTCACGCTGGTCCGGCGCGACCTTGTTCAGCGGGCTCGCGATGTTCGCCCGCGCGTACTCCGGAGTCTGCAGGAAGCTCGGGATGCCCGCGGCCAGGAAGTACCGCACCTCGGCTGCCTGTTCGATCAGGCCGGTCAGCTCCCGTTGGCGATGCTGAATGCCCACCCGGCGGACCTGGCGCCTGCTGACGAAGTCGATGTTGGTGGTCCTGGTGAGCTTCAGCAGTTCCGCCGCCTGGTCGGCGGGCACGGCCAGTGCGGTCAGGATCCGATCGACTTCGGTCACCGTCGGTAGCACACGGCCGGTTTCGATCCTGGAGATCTTCGCCTGGCTCATGTGCGCCTTGACCGCCAGGCGGTCACCAGAAAGCCCGGCTGCCTTGCGGAGTTCCCGGAGCACTTCGGCCAGCTCACGCCGGTCGCGGTCCGGCTCCCCGAAATCGAACATCAACCGGAGAGCTGACGCTGATACTCAAGGAAGGGAATCGACCGTTCCAGCGCGAGAGCGCGGTACGCACGGAAGTCATCCAAGCTCGCGTCGGACAGGAGTTCCCTCCCGACGACACTTCCGTCATCCGGCGAATAATGAAGCTTGATCACGGTCGTGTCGTCGAGGAGCACGAAGTCGAAATCCGGCAAGTCGCCAGTGGCCACCCATGACTCTTCCAGGATGCGGAGATCTTCACCGAGCGCGGCACACCGCTGAAAGAAGGGGAACACGTACCGGAGATAGTCGGACAGCGGCGCGCGGACGAGCTGGACCCGCTCCAAGATGCGTCCACCGCTCATCCGGCTGGCTGTCTGGACCAGTCCGGGGTCGTCCTCGGCGATCGTGTACGTCCCGCGTTCCAGGAACTCGCGAAAGCTCGGCTGTTCACGGGGAATGCCGTAGGTCTGGAGCGCTTGGTAGCGATAGCAGGAGCGTTCGAACTCGAGCATCCGGCGGAGATATTCCTCGGGCGATAGCCAGTTCCCACCGATCTCGTGCGTCCCCTTAACCAGCTTCACGGGCTGCCTCCAGCAGGAGCGCAAGCGGAATCTCCACCAGCGCCTCACCTTCGGGGACCTTCTTCGCATCCGTCGCGTAGCCCTGTACCAGGACTTGGCGGTGCTCCGTGAGGAACACGGCAGGGCACTCGATGCCGTTCGAGCAAGCGCCCGCGAGTCTCCTGAACTCCATCCTCCCACCTCTCATCGAACGTCACACGCTATCGGCGGAGAGTGACGAGGAGCGAGGTTTAGTCGCGAGCGCGCATGAGCGTCCTCCGAACGGGTTACCGCCCGGCGGTCAGGTGAGCAGGAGCTCGCCGATGCGGCGGGTGGAGCCGACAACGCCGATCACCGCCAGCGCCAGCAGATAGGCCAGATTTCCCAGCATTCCCGGGGAAAGCGCCCCGACGGCGAGGCCGCGCATCAGCTCGATCCCGTGGTACAGCGGGAAACACCGCACCACCCACTGCAGCGCCTCCGGGTAGACCGTCAGCGGGAAGAACGTGGTGGAGAACAGGAACATCGGCATCAGCACGAGGTTGATATAGTCGAACTGCGAGGTCGACTTCAGGAACGTCACCAGCGCCATGCTGATCGCCGCGAACGCGAACGTGACCAGCAGCGCCACCGGGAGCAGCGCCAGCGCCCACCACGAGGTGAGCAGTCCCATCGCCCCGGTCACGCCGAGGAAGGCGACCGAGTAGAGCCCGCCGCGCAGCACCGCCCAGCCGATCTCCCCCGCGGCCACGTCGAGCGGGCCGATCGGGGTGGCGAGCATGGCGTCGTACAGCTTGCCGTAGCGCAACTTGAAGAAAACGTTGTAGCACTCGTAGACCGCGCCGTTCATCGCCGAGGTCGCGAGCAGCGCCGGAGCCACGAAGGCGACGTAACTCATCGGGCGGCCGTCCGGGCCGGCGACCTCGGTGACCAGCCGTCCGAAGCCCAGCTGGAAGGCGAGCAGGTAGAAGAACGGCTCGAAGACACCGGAAACCAGAATCATCCACGAGCGGCGGTACACCACCACCGACCGCTCGATGACCGCGGACGGCCTGCCGCTGTAGAGGGCGGGCGGCAGGATACGCAGCAGCAGGCCGCGGCGCGCGGGTTCGGCGAGCACGGTCATCTCACACCACCAGACGTCGGTAGAAGAAACGGTGCGCGCACGCCCAGCCGACGGCGAACAACGCGAGCAGGAAGGCCAGGTGCCCGAGCGCGGCCCAGGCGCCCACCCCGCCGACACTGACCGCGCGGGAGAGCTGGGTTCCGTGCCACAGCGGGGAAATCCAGGCCAGCCAGCGCAGCACGAGCGGCAGCTGGGTGATCGGGAAGAACGTGCCGGAGAACAACGTCATCGGCATCACCACGAAACGGAAGATCAGTCCGAACCGCACGCCCTCGTCGAACGTCTTCGCCGCGATCGCCACCATCGGTGTGGCGCAGGCGAGCCCCGTGACCGTGCCCGCGACGATCACCGCGAGCACTCCCGCGTTCGACCAGGCGCCGAAGAGCGCGGCGATGACGGCGTAGACGATCCCGGACAGGGTGAGCCGGATCGCCGTCCAGATGAGGTGCCCGCCGAGCACCTGTCCCGGGGAGACCGGGGTGGCCGTGACCGCCAGGTAGTCGCGCTGCCATTTGAACCCGGACAGCACCGGATAGCTGGAATCGCCGATCCCCTGCTGCGCCGCGCCCGCCACGAGCATGGCGGGGGCGACGTACGCGAGGTACGAGACCCCGCCGGTGACAGGTCCCGCCCGCACCTGCGAGCCGAAGCCGAGCCCCATCGCCGCGAGGAACAGCACGGGCTGCAGCCCGGTCGAGTACAGCGTGGCCAGCCAGTAGCGCCGGTACCAGGTCCAGTGCCCCTCGACCCGCAACCAGGCCCCGTGCCACGCCCCCACGACCCGCCCCGTAGAGCTAACCGACTCCACTACCCCTCCCCAGACAACTCACGACGACTTCTCCCTGGCACACAAGGTGATCCCTGGTACCCGAGGTGACCAGGCTGGACAGTGGCCGCAGCCCGCGTGCGTGGACCTGTTCGAGCGTCGCCTCCCCGGCCATGCTGTAGAGCAGGACGCGATCGGGCAGGACCTCGGCGCGCTCGGCGAGGTCCTCGACCCGGCGGGCGGCGGTTTCCTGCTCCCCCGTGGGAAAGCGCAGTTCGACGACCTCCCGGGTGGAGTAGCGGGTGATCAGCTCCGTCGGCGATCCCTCGGCGACGATCCGGCCGCCGTCCATGACGACCAGCCTGTCGCACAGCTGCTCGGCCTCGTCCATGTAATGCGTCGTGACGATGAGCGTGGTGCCCTGGGCCTTGAGCCGGAAGAGCCGGTCCCACAGCAGGTGGCGGGCCTGCGGGTCGAGGCCGGTGGTCGGCTCGTCGAGCAGGAGGAGCTCCGGGTCGTTGACCAGCGAACGCGCGATCGTCAGGCGCCGCTTCATGCCGCCGGAGAGGGGGTCCACCTGATCGTCGGCGCGATCGGACAGCTGCGCGAACTCCATCAGCTCCTCGGCCTTGCGCCGGACCGCCGCCCGGGACAGGCCGAAGTACCGGCCGTAGACGTGCAGGTTCTGCCGCACCGTCAGCTCGACGTCGAGGTTGTCCTGCTGCGGCACCACGCCCAGCCGCGCGCGGACGCGCGGGCCCGCGACGTCCGGATCCAGGCCGAGTACCCGCAGCTCACCGTCGGTGCGCGGGGACACGCACGCGATCATGCGCATGGTGGAGGACTTGCCCGCGCCGTTCGGGCCGAGGAACCCGAAGGCCTCGCCCCGGCGCACCTCGACATCGATGCCGCGCACGGCCTCGAACTCACCGAACCGCTTGACCAGCGCCTTCGCCTGGACCAGTGCCGGATCTTCCGCTGACTCTCCCACCCCTCGCACGATAGATCCCACCACCGACAAAACACGACCGCTTTAGCGCGGGGGCAGGTGCCGCCGAACGGACCTTGTTGACCTTCGCCCGGCCCGCCCATACTCGGACACCATGACCCACAAGCCGCGAATCGCCCTGCTGGCCGCGCTGACCGGCACCGCCCTGCTCGCCGCACCGGTCACCGCACAGGCCACTGTGGACACTCCGGCGGACGCCGTCGCGGGCGTCACCGCCGTCGATCCACGGCCGGACACCGCGCGACTGGCCGCCGAGCTGCGCGAACTGGCGCGACGGAGCCACGGCGAGATCCGGCTCGCCGAGATCGGCCGGACCAACGAGCACCGTCCGGTGTGGGCGGCGCGGGTGGGCCACGGCCCGGTGCGCGTCCAGTACGTCACCCAGCAGCACGGCGACGAGCCGCTGGGCACCCCCGCCGCGCTCGAGTTCCTGCGCCGCGTCGGCGTGGGGCACAGCGCGTGGCAGCGGTGGCTGCTTTCGCGCGTGACCGTGGACATCGTGGTGCGCGCGAACCCGGACGGGCACGAGCACGACTGGCGGTACAACTACGACCCGGCCGCGACCCCGGAGTTCGGGGAGCGCGGCAAGGGCTACGACATCAACCGCTACCACAATCCCTCGCTGGACCCGGCACGGAATCCGGCCACGGAAGCCGGGCTGATCCAGCGCCGGTACACCGCGTTCGACCCCGGCATCGTGGTGGACTACCACATGCAGGGGCGCTACCAGGACGACAAGGGGCGCGAGATCACCGCGTCCGCGATGTGGCCGACGCATCCGGCCACCCGGCCGTCCGAAGTGGACTTCGCGAAGCAGATCACCGTGGTGGCCAAGCGTTCCATCGAGGCGGCGGGCGGGAACGTGTCGCAGTATCCCGGCGGCGATTACGAAGGCATCGCCAGGAACGCCTACGGGTTGCGCGGCAGCGGGAGCGTGCTGATCGAGCTGAGCGACCAGGGCGCGGCGTACGAGCAGAAGCAGATCCGGTCGGCGCTGGCCTCGATGCTCGCGATCGCGGGAACGGCCGCGAATGGATCGTTGCGGCACGTCGATCCCGCTCAGGCGGACGCGATTCCGCCGCGGGGCAAGCCGATCCCGTCGGCACTCCGGACGTCGGAACCGGCACTGGACTGAGTGCGCCGCCGCTCCCGCCTTCCGTGAAGGACTCCTTACCGGCGCTGAGCGCTGTGAAGGAGGCCTTCACGGAACTTGGTGTCCATAAAGGACGGTGTCAGGCAGTGTGCTGGTAGGCGGAGTAGGTCAGGTAGCCCGCGTCGCCGCCCTGGTAATAGGTGGCTTCGTCGACGGGCGCGATCGGCAGCGCGTTCCGCAGCCGTTCGACGAGATCGGGGTTCGCGATGAACGCGCGGCCGAAGCTGATGAGTTCGGCGCCCAGCCCGAGCCAGTGATCGGCTTCGGCCTTTCCGGCCTGCTTCGGCCCCATCGGATACACCGGGTTCATGATGAGGGTGCCCGGCCACGCACGGCGCAGGCCGACCAGCACCTCCTCGTCGGCGGTGGCTTCGAGATGGACGTAGGCCACCTCGAGCCGGGCCAGTTCGGTCAGCAGCGCGGCGTAGAGCTCGGGAACGTCGGAGTCCTCGACGCCCCAGAACGTCGCGCCCGGCGAGAGGCGGATGCCGGTCCTGGCGCCGCCGACGGCGTCCACGGTGGCGGACACCGCTTCGACGGCGAACCGGATCCGGTTGGCCACCGAGCCCCCGTAGCGGTCGGTACGCAGGTTGGCGTTCGTGGAAAGGAACTGCGAGATCAGGTAGCCGTTGGCGCCGTGCAGCTCCACGCCGTCGAAACCGGCGTCGACGGCGCGGCGCGCGGCCAGCGCGTACGACTCGGCGTGCTCGGGGACTTCGACGGTCTCCAGGGCACGCGGGACCGGCATGGGCTGCGGACCGGTCGGCGTGAACACGTCCCCGGCGCCGGGCACGGCCGAGGGCCCGACCGGCCGCAGACCGGTGGTGTCGGGATGCGAGACGCGCCCGCCGTGCATGATCTGGGCGAAGATCCGGCCGCCGTTGGCGTGCACGGCCGCGGTCACGGGCCGCCACGAAGCGACCTGCTCGTCGGTGTGCAAGCCCGGCGTCCCCGGGTTGGACTGCCCGATCAGACTCGGCTGCACCCCCTCGCCCACGATCAGCCCGGCCGTCGCCCGCTGGGCGTAGTACGTCGCCATCGACGGCGTCGCCAGGCCACCGGCGGCGGCCCGGACCCGGCTCATCGGGGCCATCACCACCCGGTTGGGCAACGTCAGGTCGCCGAGCCGGTAGCTGTCGAAAAGGGTTGTCACGTCAAGACTCCTTCGTGTTCCGGAGCGTCCGGACCCGGACGTGACACCCACGCTAGAATCTGACATGGACGTGAGGTTCAAAGCATTGTGTCGCAGCTCATACGAAGGAGGGCGCGGTGCGCATCGGGGAGTTGGCTGAGCAGACCGGGGCCAGTGTCCGGTCCCTGCGGTACTACGAGGAGCAGCGGCTGCTGACCAGCACGCGGAGCGCCGGTGGGCAGCGCCACTACGCGGCCGAGGCGGTGGGCCGGGTCGCGCTGCTTCAGCGGCTCTACGCCGCCGGGCTGTCCAGCAGCACCATCGCCGAACTGCTCCCCTGCGTCGATTCGCCCAGCGAGGACAACTCCGACGCCGCGTTCGAGCGGATGGCCCAGGAACGCGACCGGCTGTCCGACCACATCACCGAGCTCATCCGCACCCGCGACGCGCTCGACGAGCTCATGACCATCAACCGGCAGTATCGCGAGAGGCCCCGGTCGGGGTTGTCCGCTTGCACGGTTCCCTCGCCCGGAGCCTCTCGCCGCGTCACCCTCAGCGGATCGGCACCGCGAGGCTCCGGGTCACGCCGTTGACCGTCACCGACAGGCGCGCGACGCCGGGCCGCAGCGCGGTCAGCACGCCGGTAGCCGGGTCGAACGAAGCGACGTCCCACGGCGCGGGCGGCCAGAGCCCCGTCGCGATGTGCGTACCCCAGCCGCCGGTCCAGTCCGCGCTGACCGGATAGGCGGCCGGGACGGTCCGCGTGCCCTGGGTCAGCTCGGCGCGGATGTCGGCGTGCGCGCCGGGACGCAAAGCATCGGGGCCCGACACGGTCAGCGCGTCGACGTTGGGCCGGGTCTGGAACCGCACCGGCTGCCCCCGGTCGCCCGGGTCGACCCGCACCAGTGTCCAGCCGACGAACCCGCCGTCGCCGGGAGCGGCGGCCGGCGCCTTGCCGGAGTTGCCGTTCACCAGATACGGCACGCCGTCCGTGCGGGACAGGGCGAACACGCCCGCGTGCGAGGCGATCGACGCGGCGGGTTTGCCGGAGGCCTGTTCGAAGCCGGTGAGCCAGGTGCTCAGCAGCTCGGCTTCCTTGCGGTCGCCCAGCTGCGAGTTGCCGGTCGGGCTCGGATCGGCGACCGGATGGTGCATCGCGACCACGACACCGCGGACGGACCGGTCGGCCTTCGCGCCGTCGAGTGCCTCGCGCAGCATCCGGACCTGGTCGAACCCGCCGGCGCGCAAGGTTCCGCGCGAGGAGTCCATCAGCACCAGCCGGATCCCGCGCACGTCCACGACCCGGTGCGTCGCGCCGAACGCCGCCTCGAACTCGGCGAGCCCGTGCCCGCCGTCGGCCTCGTGGTTGCCGGGCACGTAGTGCCAGGGCACCTTGCCGTCCAGTTCCTCGGCCAGGATCCTGCGGGCGAGCACGAAATCGGGGGCCGTGCCGCGGTCGACGAAGTCGCCGTTGATGAGCACGAGATCCGGTTTCGCGGCGACGGCCTCGCGCAACGCGCGCCGTGCCTGGGCGACCAGCGGCCCGTTCGGATCGTCCGCGGTGAACTGCGCGTCGCTGACGACCGCGACCCGCAGACCGCCGTTGCCGGTCACGCCGGCCAGCGCGGGATCACGCGGCCGCGGGTCGGCGGGCACGGGAGCCGCCGGCGACACCTCGAAGGTGAGATCGTCGAACACGAGATGGCCCGAATACTGCCGATCGGGGACGTTCTCGACGGCGTAGAACCGGACCAGCCGCTGTCCGTCGGGCAGTCCCGCCGGGACGTTCGCGGTGACGTACCGCCAGCCCGTCCAGTCCACCTTGCGCGCGAGGTCCACAACGGACGGTACGTTCGCGGCGTCGCGCAGTTCGGCACGCAGCCAGGCGCCCTTTCCGTCGCCGTCGACCCACAGGCCGATCCGCTGGGTGCCCGCCGGGACGGGCAGCGGCGCGGCGGCGTTCACGTAGGCCGCCCTGGTCGCCGTGGTGCCGGTGAGCCGGTAGTCGAGCGCGAGGCCCGCCGTTCCGTCGTGCCCCGGCGCCGAGGACAGCGCCGCGCCGACGACCGCCGGGTACACCGACGCCGTCCAGCCCGCCGGACCGTCCAAAGGAGACGCGATCCGCCGTTCGGTGCCCGCCGACGCGCCCAGATGCGTGCTCAGCCCCGCCACCGTGGCGGTGATCGCGGTGGCGCCCGACGCCGTCAGCGCCGTGACGGCGAATCCGTCGCCGTCGGGTTCGATACGGAACGCCGAGTGGTCGTAGTCGAGCTTGACGTCGTCCGGCTCGATCCACGTGCCGTAGCCGTCGGCGTCGTAGCCGAAGACCTGGAAGGTTCCCTTCGCCCCGGCGCCGGACAACGCGACCTGCTCGGTGCTGGTGCCGAGCCGGATCGGCTTGCCCAGCACGGAAAGCGTCGTCTTGCCGGAAGCGCGGCCCTGGCGGGCGAAGACATCGACATCGGCGCGCGCGTCCGGCCGGAGGAAGTCGGGGTGCGCGGTGAACAGGCCGTCCGTCACGGTGCCACGCAGCGGGTTCGACGTGCTCCAGCGAGGCCGCGCATCGACGGCGGCGCCGGTTTCGTCGTGGCCGTCGGCGATCAGCTTGCGCGACAGTCCGGAAAGGACTCTGGTGGCGTTGCGGCTGTCGCGCGCGGGCACCGGCGAGAACCCGGTGAGCCGGCCGCTGCCGGGTGTGGTCGCGATGCCGATCCCATTGGGCACCAGGCGTTCCCCGCCGTCGGACGGCGAGTTGCGCACGCTCGCGTCGCGCTCGCCCTCGGCGCGGGCGAGCAGTGTCGAGGAGCCGCCGCCGTCGAGGTTGATCGCGTCGGAGGCGCCGAGCGATGCCATGTGCCTGGCCAGTTCCAGTTCGGTCATGCCCCGGCTGTCCGCCTGCCGGCCGTCCACTGTGGCCAGCCACATCCGGCTGCCGTCGGCGGAGAAGCCGACCGCGGTGCGCGGGTGCATGGCGACGTCGTCCACCGGTTGGACCTGCCCGCCCTTGACCAGCACCTTGTTGCCACCCACGGCGACCGCGATCTTCCCGGCGTCCGAACGCGGCGCGTAGGACACCGCGACCGGGTCACCGGGACGCAGCGCGGCGAGCGTGTCGGCACCGGCGTCCCTGGCAAGCAGCACCGTGCTGCCCGCCGGGATCGGACCGTCCGCCGGGGTGTCACGGACCTGGGCGACGACGCCGTCACGGATCTCCACCTCGGCGACCCGCCGCGCGCCCGCCACCGACGTGCGCCGCGGGGAAGCGCCCCACAGCGGGGTGTAGACGCCGATCGCGTCGCCGCCGAGCACGGGGCTGTTGAAGTTGGCCGCGCGGACGGTGTTCCCACCGGGCAAGGACACGCTCGCTTCGAGAAAGATCTCGGCGAGCCGCGCCTTGCCCTCGTCGGTGATCGAGGCGGTCAGGTTGTGCCCGGCGGCGGGCGCGGTCTGCAGCTGCCCGCGGTCGATCCCGACGCCGATCGGCGCGCCGGTGGCGTTGATGTCGAAGAAGTCGCCGTTCACCCCGGCGATCGCGCCCGACCGTGAAAGCTGCTGCGACAGCGGGGTCCTGGCCGAAACCGTGCCAGGGCTCAGGTAGGTCGGCTTCAGCGTCTTGTTCGTGAGATCGACGGCCAGCGTGTCGCCGCGGATCCAGCCCCGCGGGTCGAAGCGGTCGAACTGGGTGAGGTTCAGGCCGGGCGCGACCGGTGTCGTGGCGGTGCCGGTGACGAGGCCGTCGTCCGGTGGGGCGGCGGCGAAAACGGCCGGACCCTCATGGGCGGACGACGCGGCGGGAGCACCTTCGACCGGTGGCGGGCCGAGCGGCGCGGCCAGCGGGTCGGCGACCGCGGAAGCGGCCGGCGCCGAGGAGGACAGCACTACGGCGGCGGCGAAGAACGCCAGGCGTGACTTGAGCACGAGTTACCCCAGAATCGAGTGGTTCAGCCCAATCAGCTCAACCCACCGGCACTGCCTGCGAAAGACTTCGCGGTGAACACGCCCTGAACGGCGTACGGCGGTTGGCATCCGCCTTCCAGCAGCGACCGGCCGAGCGGGGTGAGGGTGTGCAGAACGGCGCGGCTCACGCGGTGACTCGTGACCAGTCCCGCCTCCCGCAGCACGCGAGCGTGTTCGCTCGCCGAGGCGGGCGCGATGTTCAGCCGCTGGGCCAGTTCGCTCGTGCTCGCACCGGATTCCAGCATCCGCAGCACCAAAGCCCTGGTGCGGCCGAGCAAGGCCGCGAGCGCCGCCGACGCCCGCCCATTCGTCCCGCCGGTGCAGCACGGCACCGTGCGGTCGACCGGGTACAGCAGCGCGGGGCCGCATCCGTTGGCGGGTACCAGGATCGGCGCCAGGCAGAAGTACGACGGAATGAGCCGCACCCCGCGCCCGCCGAGCCGGACCTCGCCGGATTTGGCGGCCAGTTCGAGCACCGGCGAGCGCCACACCGCGCCCGGCCGCAGGCTCGCCAGCAGCGCGTCGACCCCGCCGTCGAGGAAGGCCCGCGCCCGCACCGCGCGGTCCGCGTCCAGCCGCATGAGCACATGCTCGTGATACGGCGCGATCGCCGCGTCGTAGTAGTCGGACAGCGCCCGCTCGTACGGGCCCGAAACAACGGGCTCGGGCGCGTCGGACACCGCGGCCAGCACGCGCAGCGCGGCCGCGAGTGAACGATCGCTCACCCGCTGGGCCAGCACGCGGCGGCGCCACGGTTCGAACAACGACGGACCCGCCCTCGCCCGCAGGAGCCGCAGGCTCAGCCAGGCTTCCCAGCACGCATCGGCTTCCCCGGCGATGCGCACCTGTCCGAGGTCTTCGCCGGTGAAGTGGATACGGAGCACTCAGCGCACGTTACTAGTGGCGCATTCTCCGTGATATCCACCATTTCGGCGCTG
Organism: Amycolatopsis sp. NPDC059021; assembly: GCF_042739895.1. NCBI lineage: Bacteria > Bacillati > Actinomycetota > Actinomycetes > Pseudonocardiales > Pseudonocardiaceae > Amycolatopsis > Amycolatopsis sp. NPDC059021. The sequence continues at coordinate 2,960 of NZ_JBHYIQ010000034.1, read as the reverse complement.
GATATTCGCCATTTCGGCGTCATCCGAAATGCGTCGTACCTGCTCGGACTCCCCTGCTCGTTCCGTGCCGGAACAGGGCCGGACACCACGGATTCCGGCAGGGGAAGGTGTTCAGGGAGTCAGCTTCGCGGTGAGAAATCCGGTGGCGACGCTTTCCGTGCCGGAGATCCGCGGTGCCACTTCGGCGAGCGGCCTGCGTTTCCACAACAGGAACAACAGATCCGACGCCGTCGCTTCGACCGTCGCGGCCGGTTCGGTGGCCGGACCGAGCGCGGGTGGCTCGCCCTCGGCTCCGGGACGCAGCGTCCAGCTGTCCCCGGTGTCGGTGGCGGTGAGCACCAGCGGCCCTGGCAGCGGCGGCGGCGCTGTCCAGCGCGTGACTCTGGGCAGCATCGCCGTGAGCACCTCGTCGACGCCGTCGGCCGCGATCGCCGGGTCCAGCGCGAACGCGGTACCCGCCGCGCGGTGTGCGTCGACCAGGTGGACGGCGGTCTCGTGGGTCTGGCGGCGGAACCAGAACGCCTTGACCTTGGGCGTCCCGGCGAAATGCCAGCACGGATCCTCCGGCCGGGCCGCCGCGAGCGCGGCCAGCAGCACCTCGGCGCCCTCGGCGTACCAGTCCGCGAGGTCGCCGGTGATGGGCGCGTCGAAATCCTGTGGCTGGGGTTCACCGGCCTCGACGGTCTTGGCCGCCCAGCGGTGCACGTTCCCGAGGTGGGCACCGAGATCCGCGAGCGTCCAGGGTTCACAGCACGGCACCGGTGCCGTGTGGTCGGCGGTGCGCAGCACCTCGGCGAAGCCCGCTGTCAGCGAGCGCAGCGGGGCGACGTAGCTCTCCGGCGGGAACGGGAGTGTGGTCATGGCTCAGGACTCTAACCACACACACCGACAAAAACGCGGGGGAAGACCGAGTCCTCCCCCGCGTCCCGTTCGCCGATCAGAGGTCGGGGAACCAGAGCTTCAGCTCGCGCTCGGCCGACTCGGCGCCGTCCGAACCGTGGACCAGGTTGTACTGCGTCTCCAGCGCGAAGTCGCCGCGCAGGGTGCCGGGGGTGGCCTTCTCGACTGGGTCGGTGCCCCCGGCGAGCTGGCGGAACGCGGCGATCGCGCGCGGGCCCTCGACGGCGAGCGCGACGACCGGACCGGACGTGATGAACTCCAGGAGGTCGCCGAAGAACGGGCGCTCCTTGTGCTCGGCGTAGTGCTCCTCGGCCAGCGAACGGGGAACGGTGCGCAGCTCCAGCGCGGCCAGCTTGAGCCCCTTGCGCTCGATGCGCGAGATGACCTCGCCGACGAGGCCGCGCGCCACGCCATCGGGCTTGACCAGGACGAGCGTGCGTTCAGTCACGACGGTGTTTCTCCCTGTGTGAAATCGTGTTAACGGAGGCGAGCCTAGCCGACCCGGCCCCGGGGTCTTGAACGCCGTCCACGACTCCTGGCGGTTTTTCACCAATTCCCTACGTGAGTCGGTAACATCCTGGCGTCCGGGCACCTACTCTTCGCGGTCAGTTCAGCACACCTCGAGGAGGCACCATGCGGAAACTCCGCGCGGCCACGACGGTCGCCGGCGCGGCCGTGCTGCTCGCGTCACTGGGCTTCGCTGCCGGTCCGGGAGCGCAGGCAGGCGATACGAACAGCCAGGACGTCATCGAATACCGCGTCCACGACGCCTATCCGAAGGGCGAGGCGCTCGAATCCGCGGGGCTCGAAGTCGTCAAGCGCGACGGCAACGACGTGATCGTCGTGGGCGACGGGAACACCGGTGCCCAGCTCGAGCGGCTCGGCCTGCGCGCCGAGGTGAGCAGGCACCTGCAGCAGGCGCCGTGGTCCGCGCCGTCGCTTGCCCCCGGCGCGGCGCCGCAGGACGAGACGTACTACGGCGGCTACCACACGGTCAACGCGCACTACGCCAACATGGACGCCGCCGCGAGCGCGCACCCCGACCTGGCGACCGTGGTGAGCTACGGCCAGTCGTGGCGCAAGCAGCAGGGCCAGGGCGGATACGACCTCAAGGCCGTCTGCATCACCAAGAAGGCCTCGGGCGACTGCGAGCAGAAGCCGGACTCGAAGAAGCCGCGGTTCCTGCTCCAGTCGCAGATCCACGCGCGCGAGATCGCGACCGGCGAGATGTCGTACAAGTACATCAACTACCTGGTCAACGGCTACGGCAAGGATTCCGAGGTCACGAAGCTGCTCGACACGACCGAGATCTGGGTCGTGCCGATCGTGAACCCGGACGGGGTGAACATCGTGCAGTCCGGCGGGAACAGCCCGAAACTGCACCGGAAGAACGCCGACTTCACCGACGCGGATCTGCGGCAGTGCGGCGACAGCGCGGGCAGCCAGCCCGGCGTCGACCTCAACCGCAACTTCGGCTACCACTGGGAAAGCAACACCAGCAAGTGCGACCAGACGACGTCGACGTCGAACGGTTCCGCGGACTCCGAACCGGAGACGAAGGCGCTGGAACAGTTGTGGGCCAACCTCTTCGGCGACCACCGCGCCGACGGCCCCGACGACAAGCCGGACGCGAACGCGCGTGGCACGGCGCTGATGCTGCACAGCTACGCGGGCATCATCATCCTGCCGTGGGAGTACACCCACACCACGCACACGCCGAGCGACGCGCAGTTCCGCGCGATGGGCGCGGACATGTCGAAGTTCTCCGGCTACAAGGCAGGCCAGGCCGGTGAGCTGCTCTACGACGCCGCTGGCGGTTCGGACGATCTGGCCTACGGCAAGCTCGGAATCGCGTCGTTCACCATCGAGCTGGGCGACAACGGCGGTTCGTGCGACGGCTTCACCCCGCAGTTCTCCTGTGTGGACGGTACTTTCTGGCCGTACATGCAGAAGACGTTCAACTACCTGGCGAGCAAGGCCCCCTCCCCCTACAAGTGATCCCGGGGCTCGCTGCGTGGTCCGTGAAGGCCTCCTTTACAGCGTTGAGCGCTGTAAAGGAG
>NZ_JBHYIQ010000033.1:87499-89724 GCF_042739895.1 Amycolatopsis sp. NPDC059021 | reverse complement strand
GCGCTCAACGCTGTGAAGGAGGCCTTCACGGACCACTCCACTTCCGGGCGCATCACCGGGGCGTGGAACGGGCAGCGGCGAGGATGTCCTCCAGGGTGCGCACGGCCCGGCTCGGTGGCCGCGCCGCGGCGGTGACGAAGCTGAGCGGCCAGTCGAGGCCGGGGGAGAGCGGGCGGACGGCGATGTCCTCGACGGGCGGCGAATCGGTCTCGGGCACGATGGCGACGCCGAGCCCGGAGTGGACGTACCGGGGAATGACGCGCATGTCGGCCACCTCGACGACGACGCGGCGGGGCGAGCCGAGGTCGTCGTAGGCGCGGTCGGTGACGACGCGATTGCCGAATCCCCTTGGCGTGTCGATGAAACGCTCGCCCATCAGATCGGCCAGCGTCACCGCGCGTTTCGCCGCCATCGGATGCCGGGACGGCAGCAGCGCGACGAACGGCCGGTTCTCGAGCGGGAGCGCCCGTAGCCCGGTGAGATCGGCGCTCGGCAGCCCGACCAGCGCCGCGTCGAGCCTGCCCTGGCGGACGTCGGCGGCGAGACCCGTCGAACCGGCGACGGACACGGTGACATGGATGTCGACCAGCGGGTGCTTGCGGTGGAACGCGCCGAGGACGGCGGGCAGGTCCAGGCTCCCGATCGAGCTCAGCGTGCCGAACCGCAGGCTGCCCCGCAGGCCCGTGGACGTCTGCTGGACCACGGCGCGGGCGCGTTCGAAGGCTTCGAGCGCGGATTTCGCCTCGGGGAGGAACAGCGCGCCGTCGGGGGAGAGGGCGACCCGGCGGGTCGAGCGGTCGAACAGCTTGGTGCCGAGTTCGGTCTCCAGCGCGGTGATCGCGGCCGAGACCGTGGACTGGACGGTGAAGAGCCGTCGTGCCGCGCGGGTGAAGCTGAGCTCCTCGGCCACCGCGACGAAGTAGGCGAGTTGCCGGTTGTCCATGGTCGCCATCTTATCGATACTGACGATTACTGAGACGAAGATTGTTCGTTGGACTTGGTGAATCGCAGGGCGCAAGGTGGACGGCGAAAGGTTCGTACGCCCGGAAGGTCCCGTCATGGTCGACATCGCCACCCCAGCTCGTCCCGTTCGTGTGCGGCGGGTGAGTCACGGCGCGGGGTTCGTGGTCATCGCGCTCGCATTCCTCACCGCTATGGCGTTCTCGACGTTGCCCACCCCGCTGTACGCGCTTTACCAGCGCCAGGACGGCTTCCCGACCTTCGTCGTCACGGTCGTCTTCGCGGCCTACGCGGTCGGTGTGATGGCGAGCCTTTACCTCGCCGGGCACGTCAGCGACTGGCTCGGGCGGCGCCGGGTCATCCTCGCCGCGCTACTGGCCGAAGCGCTGGCCGCGGCGCTGTTCCTCGTCTCGGGGGAGGTGCCGGTGCTGATCGTCGCGCGCCTGATCAGCGGCGCCGGGGTCGGCACGATCACCGCGACGGCGACGGCGCATCTGTCGGAGCTGCGGACGATCGCACGGCCCGAGGCCGATCTCGGCCGCTCCGGGCTGGTCGCCACCGTCGTCAACGCCGGCGGGCTCGCCCTCGGCCCGCTCGTCGGCGGTGTGTTCGCCCAGTTCACCGATCGCCCGCTGACGACGCCGTTCGTGGTCTTCCTGATCGTGCTGCTGCTGGAAGCCCTGGTGGTGAGCTTGGTCCCGGAGACGGTCGAGCGCCGCGAAGAGCGTCCCGCCTACCGCCCGCAACGGGTTTCGCTCCCGGCGTCGGCGCGTGCGAAGTTCGTCGGCGCCGCGACCGGCGCTTTCGCGGCCTTCGCGATTTCCGCGCTGTTCATGGCACTCGCGCCGACGCTGCTCGCGACCGGCCTGCACGAGACGTCGCGGCTGCTCTCCGGGCTGACGCCGTTCGCGATGCTCGGGTCGGCGGCGCTGGCGCAGGTGGTGTTCGCCCGGCTCGCCGCGCGTGTTCAGCTGCGCCTCGGCTTCGGGTTGATGATGACCGGCCTGGTCGTGCTCCCGATCGCGGTCTTCGCGGTTTCGCTGCCTTTGTTCCTCGCCGGCGCGGTCGTCGCCGGGGCCGGATTCGGCCTGGGGTTCCGGGCGTCGGTCGCCACGGTCGCGGCGCTGGCCGATCCGTCTTCGCGGGGCGAGACGCTCGCGGCGTTGTTCCTCGCCGCCTACGCCGGGCTCGTGCTGCCGATCCTGCTGATCGGCGTGGGGGGGGGGGGGCGCCCGGAGGTTGACTCGTGGCCCGAGCGCCGCCCC
>NZ_JBHYIQ010000033.1:75086-87489 GCF_042739895.1 Amycolatopsis sp. NPDC059021 | reverse complement strand
GGGGGCCGGTCCGTGCTGGGGGGGCGCCCGCGCGGGGGGTTTCGACCCCCCCCCCTCCCGCGGGGCTGTTCCCGCCTCTCGCTCTGGGGGGGGGGGGGGGGGGCGGCCCCCCCCCCCCCACGGCGCTGCTCGGCTTCTCCGTGCTGGAGCTGCTCCTGCTCGGCTGGGCGGCCCGCCGCACGCTCGGCACGTCCTGAGCACGCGGTCCGTCCACAAGGGACACTACTTCCCGCCGGGGCGGCGGTGTAGCAGGTCGAACCGGGACCACATCGCCTCCGCCGCCTCGATGGACTCGCCGGTGCGGTCCGGGTCGACCGCGGCCAGCTGGGCCACGATCGCCTGGACCAGCGCCATTCCCGCGGTCAGGGAGGGGAAGAACGTCACGCCCTCGGCCGGGACCATGAGGACGTGTTCCGCGGCGTTCGCGAGTGCCGGGCTCGCGGCGTCGGTGATGGCGAACACCCGCGCGCCCCGGCTCTTGGCCTCGTTCGCGGCGCGGACCGTGCTTTCGTACAGGCGCCAGAAACTGATCGCGACCAGAACGTCGTCGGCGGTGAGTTTCGCGACGACATTGGCGAGTTCCGCGTTGCCCGCGGTCACCGCGTGGACGTCGTAGCCGGCGAGCCGCGCGTTGTGCGCGAAGGCGATTCCGACGGCGGCATAGCTCCCGTCGGCGAGCACCACCGTGCGGCGCGCCGCGGCGAGCGCCTGGGCGACCTCGCGGATCACCTCCTCGTCGAACCGCCGGTTGAGCAGGGCGAGACTGTCGAGATCGCGGCGCAGGGACGCCGAGCCCGGCGAGCCGACGCCGCGGTGTTCCTCGGCGACCTGCGGCGCGCTGAGTGACGACATGTAGCGCGCCCGCAGTTCCTGTTGCAGCGCGGGCCAGCCGGCGAAACCCAGCGCCTGCGCCGTGCGGGTCACGGTCGCGACGTTGACCCCGGCGAGCTGTGCCAGCTCGGCCGTCGAGCCGAACGAGGCCCGCCTCGGCTGGGAGACAAGCACTTCGAGCACCGCTGCCGACTTCGGCCGGAGTCCCCGTTCGGGCAGCCGGTCCCGCAGCCACGCCTCGAAACCGTCGTCGCTCCCCGTTTCCGTCATCTCGGTGCCCCCTCTCGATCGCGTAACCGTAACGGACCGTACCGGCACGGGCACTTGCAAAGACCATTGCAGATCCGTGGAAGTGCAGTATACGTTGTCCGCACTCTCGATGGCCCGGACACGGAAGGCGTTCCCCATGACGCTGCTGGCCCGACTGGATCGGCTCCCGCTGAGCCGCCCCCACTACAAACTGCTGCTCATCGGCGGGCTCGGCTACACCTTCGACGGGATGGACTCCGCGATCGTCGCCTTCCTCCTGCCCAGCGCGAAGGCGGTGTGGCACCTCGACAACGGTCAGCTGGGGCTGATCGGCTCGGCCACCCCGTTCGGTTTCCTGTTCGGCGCGATCGCCGCCGGTCTGCTCGGCGACCGCATCGGCCGCAAGAAGGTCATGATGTACGCGCTGGCCTTCTACGCGCTGTTCTCGGTCGTGGCGGCCTTTTCCCCGAACTACGAGGTGTTCCTCGGGGCCAGGGTGCTGGCCGGTGCGGGCGCGGGGGCCGAGAGCGCGATCATCGCGCCGTTCCTTTCCGAGTTCGTCCCCGCCAAGCGGCGCGGCTGGTTCGTGGGCGCGCTCGCCGGCTTCTTCTCCTTCGGCTTCGTCGCGGCCGCGCTGATCGGCCGGTTCGTCGTGCCCTCGCTGCCCGACGGCTGGCGGATCGCGCAGCTGATCACCGCGCTGCCGATCGTCATGCTGCTGTGGTGGCGCCGCTCCCTGCCCGAGTCGCCGCGTTTCCTGCTCGCCCAAGGACGGGACGCCGAGGCGGAACACATCGTGTCCACATTGGAACGAGACGTCGAAAAGGCCACCGGGACCGCGTTGCCGCCCGTTCCCGCCGCCGACGCCCAGCCCGCGACGCAGACGCCGAAGGTCAACCTCCTCAGTGCGCTGAAGTTCCTGTGGAGCCCCGCGATGGCGCGCCGCACGGCGGTGATCTGGACCGTCTGGTTCGTGATCACGTTCTCCTACTACGGCTTCTTCTCGTGGATCCCGACGCTGCTGGTCGACCGCGGGATCACGGTGACCAAGAGCTTCGAGTTCTCGATCATCATCTACCTCGCCCAGGTGCCCGGGTACTTCTCCGCGGCCTGGCTGTCCGAACGGCTCGACCGCAAGCACACCATCGCGCTGTACCTGACGGGTTCGGCGGTAAGCGCTTTCTGGCTGAGTCAGATGAACGCGCCGTGGTCGATCACCCTGGCCGGGGCGGTGCTGTCGTTCTTCCTCAACGGCACCTACGCCGGGGTGTACTCCTACACCCCCGAAGTGTTCCCGACCTGGATCCGGGCCAGCGGCACCGGCCTGTCCAGCGCGTTCGGCCGGGTAGGCAGCATCCTGGCGCCGACGATCATCGGCCTGTCCGCGGCGAGCCTCGGGTTCGCCGGTGTCTTCGGCCTCACCACTGCCGTCCTGGTGGCCGGGGTGGTGTGCGTGATCGTGTTCGGCCTGTCCACCGCGGGCCGCTCGCTCGAGGAACTGACCGAACACGGTGCCCCGGTGGCCACCGCGAAGGAGATGACGAAGTGACACTGTCCATTGTGGAGGAACAGGTGCGCGCCGCGATCGGCGTGCGGCTGTTCACCGTGCTCGCCTGGGTGCCGGAACGCCGCGCGCTGCGGCGCGTGCACAGCAGCCATCCCGAGCAGTATCCGGTCGGTGGGGAGAAGACCGTCGAGGTCGCCGCCGGCTGGCTCGCGCGCTGCATCACCGGGCAGCAGCCCTATTTTGGGCCGGACGCGGCCGCGGTGCGGGAGATCTTCGCCGACCACGCGTTGATCACCGAACTCGGCTGCGGTGCGGTTATCAACGTGCCAGTGGTCGACGGCGGCCGGACGCTCGGGGTGCTCAACATCCTCGACGCGGAAGGCAGCTACGACCAGGATTCCGTGGTGACGGCCCAGTCCCTTTCCGCGTCGGCGATCCCGGCGCTACGGGAACTCGAAGAAAAGGAGAACCAGTGAACGGATCGTTGCTGCTACGCAACGCCCGGCTGCTCGACCCGCTGACGGGGGAGTACACCGAGGGGGACCTGCGGTGCGCCGACGGCCGCATCGCCGAGGTGGGCCCCGGCCTCACCGCGGCCGACGTCCGGACCGAGGACCTGCGCGGTGCGTTCGTGCTGCCGGGGCTGATCGACGCGCACGTCCACGTGACGGCCTCGACCGCGGATCTGGGCTCGCTGCCGTCCTCGTCACCGTCCTATGTGGCCGCACACAGCGCCCGCACGATGAGCCGGATGCTCGACCGCGGCTTCACCACGGTCCGTGACGCCTCCGGCGCCGACTACGGTCTCGCCGACGCCCAGGCGGAAGGGCTGTTCCGCGGTCCCCGGCTGTTGTTCTGCGGCCGCGCGCTGAGCCAGACCGGCGGGCACGGCGACGGCCGTACCCGCGGCGCCCACGTCCAGGACGACCATCCGTGCTGCGCCGGGCTCGGCCGGGTCGCCGACGGTGTCGACGCCGTCCGCGCCGCGGCCCGCGACGAACTGCGCAAGGGCGCGCACCACATCAAGATCATGGCCTCCGGCGGCGTGGCCTCGCCGACCGACCGGATCGACTCGATCCAGTACTCCGCCGACGAAATCCGCGCGATCGTCGAGGAAGCCGAGGCGGCGAACCGGTACGTCGCCGCGCACGCGTACACCGCCCGCGCCGTCAATCGCGCGCTGGAACTCGGTGTCCGCTCGATCGAACACGGCAATCTCCTCGACGACCGCAGTGTCGAGCTGTTCGCCGAACACGACGCGTTCCTCGTGCCGACGCTCGTGACGTACTGGGCGCTGAAGGAAGAGGGCCGCGAACACGGCCTGCCGGAAGGCAGCTGGCGCAAGGTGGACGACGTCCTCGGCGCTGGTATGGCCGCGCTGGAACGGGCCGCGCGCGGCGGTGTGAAACTGGTCTACGGCACCGATCTGCTCGGTGGTATGCACCGGCACCAGAACCACGAGTTCCGGTTGCGCGGGGAAGTCCAGTCCCCTTTGGACGTCATCCGGTCCGCGACCTCGACCGCGGCCGAACTGCTGAACCTGACCGGCAAGATCGGTACGCTGGTACCAGGAGCGCATGCCGACCTGCTGGTGCTCGACGACGACCCGCTGGCCGACCTCGGTGTGCTGGCCGAACCGGAGCGCTTCCGCCATGTCGTCCAGGGCGGGGTCCCGGTCGCCGGTGCGGCGGCCTGAGAAGAAAGGTGGACCCGGTGCCCGACTACGAGATCTTCGAACTCGGCGACTTCGTCCTGCAACACGGCGCGACACTGCGCGGCGCGCGGCTGGCGTACAAGACCTACGGCACGCTCGACGCGGACAAAAGCAATGCGATCGTCTACCCGACCTGGTATTCGGGCCGCCACTGGGACAACGAGTGGCTGATCGGCGAGGGCAGGGCGCTCGATCCGGCGCGGTACTTCATCATCGTGCCCAACATGCTCGGCAACGGCCTGTCCAGCTCGCCGAGCAACACCCCGCCGCCGTACGACAGGGCGCGCTTCCCGAACGTGACCATGGCGGACAACGTCGCGGCCCAGCACCGGCTGGTGACCGAGCACTTCGGCATCCGGACGCTGCCGCTGGTGACCGGATGGTCCATGGGCGCCGGGCAGACCTACCAGTGGGCGGTGTCGCATCCGGAGATGGTGCAGCGGATCGCGCCGTTCTGCGGGTCGTCGGTCACCAGTGAGCACAACAAGGTGTTCCTCGAAGGCGTCAAGGCCGCGCTCACCGCGGACGACGCCTTCCGCGGCGGGTGGTACGACCAGCCGCCGGTCAAGGGCCTGCGCGCGGCGGCGCGGGTGTACGCGGGCTGGGGCTTTTCCCAGGCGTTCTACTGGAATCAGGTCTACCGCGAGCTGGGCTACAGCTCGCTCGAGGATTTCCTGGTCGGCTTCTGGGAGGGATTCTTCCTCGACGACCGCGACGCGAACAACTTGCTCACCATGCTGTGGACCTGGCAGAACGCCGACGTCGGCCGGACGCCGGGATTCGACGGGGACACGGTGGCCGCGCTGCGCTCGATCACCGCGAAGGCGATGGTGCTGCCCGCGGAGAAGGACCTCTACTTCCCGCCCGAGGACGAGGCGTGGGCGTGCCAGTACATCGCCGACGCCGAGCATCGCGTGATCCCCGGCGTCTGGGGCCATTTCGCCGGTGGCGGCAACAATCCGGTGGACATCGAGTTCATCGACGCCGCACTCAAGGAGTTGCTGGCTCGTTAGTGGTACGTCTCCCCGGTTTTCGTCACGATTCCTTACCACGTGGTGAAAACCGGGGCCGGGCGCGTCCCCTGTAACGCCTCGGGTCATCGGCTCGACTTGAAGGTCGACGCGTGCGTTCTCGCGCCCCTCCGAGGAGAAGCCGGTGACGACCGACAGCTCGACCGTCGAGGAACCCCCACTCATCGTCCAGCCCCCACCGCCCGCTTTCTACGTGCGGAAACGGTTTCTGGTGCCGTTCACGCCGCCCGCGATCCTCGCCGTCGTCGGGATCGTCGTGCTGTTCGTCTCCGGCAACCTGTTCCTGCCGTTCGAACCGGTCGTCACGCTGAAAGGCGAAATGGCCTCGAAAGCCGAGTACTTCGAGGACGACACGGTGAAGGAACTTCTGCTGAAACATCGCATCAGGGTGGAGGTCACGAAGACCCAGGGCTCTCGCGACGTCGCCACGCACGAGACCGAGGGCTACGATTTCGTGTTCCCTTCGGGCCAACCGGCGGCGGATCTGCTCATCGGAAAGCTCCGGGAGAGCGGAAAAAGCCCCAAGGTGCATCAGCCTTTCGTCACCCCGCTGGTGCTGCCCACCTACCGTGCCTACGCGGAAGCGCTGCGCGGCGCCGGTGCGGCCACGCCGCGCGGCGGACAGGGAGCCCCCGGCAATCTCTACTACGACCTCGATCTCGCCAGGTTCCTCGATCTCGCCGAGCAGAACCGGTCGTGGAACAGCATCGGCATCGAGCGGCTCGGCACCACGAACGGCACCACGATCCTCGCCAAGACCCCGAACATGTGCGAGGCCAACTCGGCGGGGACGTACGTGGCGATGGTCGCTTCCATCCGGAACAACGGCCGGGTCCCCCGGAACGACGGCGAGGTGACGGTGCTGGCCGGGAAGATCAACGAGCTGGTCAAGGCGCAGGGACTGACCGCAGGCGAGATGATGCGCTCCTACGGCACCCCGGAGGGGAAGTCGATCGCCCCCGTCCTGGTGGCCTACGAGCACCAGTACTTCGCCTACCAGCTCTCCTACCAGGCCAGGACGGGGCAGGCGGACACCGATCGCGTGCTGCTCTATCCCACGCCCGGCGTGCTCACCCAGCCCCAGCTCATCGCCCTCGACGAGAACGGGGACCGGCTCGGCCGGCTGCTCACCGAAGACCCGGCGCTGCGCAGGCGGGCGATGGAACTCGGCTTCCGGGTACTCGATCCCAGCGCCACTACGTCGAGCCAGCGGCTGTGGGAATTCCTGACGGAGCGGGGGATCCCGGTACCGGCGCCGCAAGCCGACGAGACCAGCGCCCGGATACCGGACCTGAACCAGCTGGAGATGCTGCTGAACCAGGTCGGTGGGTGCCGATGACCGCACGGCTCGGCCTGCTCGCGCTCTGCGTCCTCCTGGTGCTGACCACTTCGTGCACGACGGGCTCCTCGGCCGCCACCACCCTGCGTGTGCTGGCCAGCTCGGAGCTCGACGACGTCCGGCCCCTGCTCGACGATCTGCGCAAGGAAACCGGGATCACGCTGGAGATGGACTACCAGGGCACGGTGGAGGCGGACAACGCGCTGAATCCCGGCGGCTACCGCCACCAGCTCGCCTGGTTGTCCTCCGCGCGGTACTTCGAGCTCAAGCTCAAGGCTTCCGGCTACACCGGGCCGAAACCGGCATCGACGAACATCATGAGCTCGCCGCTGGTGATCGGCCTGAAGCCGCAGGCGGCCGAACGGCTCCGGCGCCACGCCGGGCATCCGCGGCTGTCCTGGGCCGACGTCGCGAACGGCGCGGCCGCCGGGCTGGTGCGGTTCGGCATGGCGGATCCGAGGCAGACCGGCAGCGGGCTGTCCGCGCTGGTCGGCGTGGCGACCGCGGCGGCGGGGACCGGCCGCGCGCTGCGCCCGGAGGACGTCACCTGTGACCGGCTCCGCGGTTTCCTCACCGGTCAGTCGCTCACCGCGAACACCTCACGGCGGCTCGCGGACGAGTTTGCCGGGCGCCAGGACGACGCGGACGGGCTGATCAACTACGAGTCCGTGCTGCTTTCGCTCAACGGCGGCGGAAAACTGCGCGAGCCGATGGAGATCATCTATCCCGAGGACGGCATGATGCTGTCCGAGTACCCGCTGCTGCTGCTCGATCCCGCCCAGCGCACCGCATACGACAAGGTGGTCGGCTGGCTCAAGAGCGAGCCGGTGCAGCGAAAACTCATGGAACGGACCCTGCGCCGGCCGCTGGACCCGGCCGTTCCCCGTGATCCGCGGCTGGGGCAGTCGATCGGCAACGCGCTGTACTTCCCCGACGAGCAGGCGGTCGTCGACCGGCTGCTGGCCAACTACGACCGGGGCGCGGTCGCCGGGCAGGTGATCTTCCTGCTCGACTACTCGCGGTCGATGGCGGGCGCACGCATCGCGAAACTGCGCGAGGCGTTCGCCGGACTCGCCGGGGCGGACGGCTCGCGTTCGGGTAAGTTCGCCCGCTTCTACAAGGGCGAAAAGTTCTCGGTCATCAGGTTCGGCGGGCGGATCCTCGACGAACGGACCTTCGCCATCGAGAGCGAAAGCGACCTGAACTCCGTGCGGGATTTCGTCGCGGTCGACGATTTCGACGGCAGCACCGCGGTCTGGTCCAGCCTCGACCACGCCTACCGGAAGGCCGCGAGCCTGCTGGGCGAGAATCCCGGGAAACGCGTGTCCATCGTGCTGATGACCGATGGGGAGAACAACGCGGGGGAGGGGATCGAGGAGTTCCTCGGCCACTACCGGGCGCAGGCGCCCGCGGCGCGGGACGTGCACACCTACTCGATCCGCTTCGGGGAAGCCAATTCCGGCGAACTCGACCGGGTGGCCCGCGACACCGGAGGGCGGATGGTCGACGCGGGCGCCTCCTCTCTTCAAGAAGCCTTCAAGGAGATCCGTGGCTGCGAATAGTGCCCTCTGGTGGAGCGTGTGGTGGCCGTGGATGCTCGTGTGGACGGGCACGGCGCTGGCTTTCGTGGCAGCCGTCGGAATCGCGGGCGTGCACTGGTGGCGAAGCCGCCGGTACGCCCCACAGCCGCGTCACCTCGACATCAGCTTCTACCTCGACGGCGAGTCCGTGCTCGACCTCTATCAGCGGCGCCGCTACGAACCCGCGCTCAGCCAGCAGGTGGAGGAGAAACTCGTCCGGGGCAGCAAGGCGAGTGTCACCGCGGAGCTGTCGTCGCTCAAGGGGAGCGCGGAAAAGGGCGTCACCCAGGAAATCTTCAGCACCTACATCAAGGAAGCGAAGCCGATCACCGTCATCGGCATCATCCTCGACGTGCTGGAGAAGGAGCACGACATCGTCTACATCGACCTCCGCAGGCAGCGGCTCATCCGGAACAAGGCACTGGCCAGGGAACAACGCCGCCAGGATCTCGATCCGGTGGCGCCCGTCCGGCTCGTCGACCTCGAGGGGTACGTCTCGGTTCTCGGCAGGTTCAAGGCGGTCAGCAAGACCGAACAGACCACGATCTTCACCGCGCCGTACGGTGATCCGGGGGAGGCAGGCGGTGGCGCGCGGGTCCGCGTCGAATGCGTCGACGAGGGATTGCGACGCAACCGCGGCGAGGGCACCTTTCAGGCGCGGTGCCTCGGCAAGGTCCAGGAGTGGGACCCGCACAGCCGGGAACTGGTGATCCACCCCATCGCGATCTTCCAGTAGCCCGGTCAGTTCTTGCGGGCCGCGATCCGTGCGCGGATTTCGTCGAAGTGGTGGTGCACGGCTTCGGTGATCTCGGCGCGCTTTCCGCCGCGGATCGCGTCGACGATCTTCTGGTGCTTGGCGACCAAAGCGTCCGAAGTGGACAGTGTCGGTCCGACCAGTGACTCGGCCTGCTGGTAGACCTCCCAGAACAACCGCACCAGCTCGAGCGCGAGGTCGTTGCCCGCGGCCGCGCAGATCAGCTCGTGGAACTCCCGGTCCGCGGCGGGGGCCGTGGCCGGCTCGCGCATACGCTCGACGCGGTCCTGGAGTTCGTCGAGCAGCTTCGCTGGAGGATGCTCCGCGACGCGCCGGGCCAGATCGGTCTCCAGGATCTGGCGGACCTCCATCAGGTCGTACAGGCCGCTGAGGTCGTCGCGGGAGCGGGCCTTGGTGCGGAACAGCAGGGACGGGATGAGCGCCGTCATGCTCGCGGTGCCGACGAAGGTGCCGTGCCCGTGCCGGATGTCGACGATGCCGAGCGCCTGGAGCGTGCGCACCGCCTCGCGCACGGAGTTGCGGGCGGCGTCGAACTCCGCCATCAGCTTGTGCTCCGGGGGGAGCGGATCCCCGGCACCGAGCTCCTCGCGGTCGATCAGCGCGATGATCGACTCGACCAACTCCTGGCTGCGCAGTGCTCGCACCATTGCCCCCTCCTCGGTCCGTGGGTTACGGTACCCATCCATCGTAAGACGTCCAACGTCCTACGTATACACGCGACCATCGAAGAAGGTGAGCGACGTGGAGCTCTCGGGCGTGCCGTGGTACCGGCGGCTGGATCGCGGGCAGTGGAAGGCGTTCGGCGCGGCCTGGCTGGGCTACCTGCTGGACGGGTTCGACTTCGTGATCATCACGCTGGTGCTGACCGAGCTCGCGGGCTCGCTGCACCTGACGCTGGCGAGCGCGGCGAGCCTGGTCTCCGCGGCGTTCGTGTCGCGCTGGTTCGGTGGTCTGCTGCTCGGCGCGATCGGCGACCGCTTCGGCCGCAGGCCCGCCATGATCCTCAGCATCCTGTGTTACGCGGTGGGCACCGCGCTGTGCGGTTTCGCCTGGAGCTACTGGTCGTTGTTCGTGTTCCGGGCGATCGTCGGGATCGGCATGGCCGGCGAGTACGGCTCCAGCACCACGTACGTCATGGAGAGCTGGCCCGCCTCGCTGCGCAACCGGGCCAGCGGGTTCCTGCTCGCGGCGTTCCCGGTCGGCAATGTCCTCGCCGCGCAGGCCTACGGGCTCATCGTGCCGAGCTTCGGCTGGCGGTGGCTGTTCTGGCTCGGGATCCTCCCGGTTCTGCTCACCCTGTGGATCCGCCGGTCGCTGCCCGAGGCGGCCGACTGGACGCGTGAGGTGGCGCGGCGGCGCGTGCGCGAGACCAGCGCGTCGGTGCTGCTGTCCGGCCGCCGGGTCTGGGCCAACGCCGCGCTCGGCGTGGTGGTCGCGGTGTCCCTCGTGCTGATCTTCTCCGGCTCGTCCGGCGGGCTTTCGTGGTTGTGGATTGCCTTGTCCGTACTGGGTTTCGTGGTGTTCGCGGTGCAGCTGACCGGCCGGGACTGGCCGATGGCGGTGGCGCTGATGGTCACCGTGTTCTGCGCGTTCCTGTTCTCCTGGCCGATCCAGTCGCTGCTGCCCACCTACCTCAAGACCGTGTCGCACTACGGGGCCGGCGAGGTGGCGGGCGCCCTGACCTGGGCCGGTCTCGGCTACGCGGCGGGCTGCTGCCTGGCCGGCCTCGCCGGCGACCGGTTCGGCACCCGGCGCACCTACGTCGCAGGCCTGTTGCTGTCGCTGGTGTTCGTCTTCCCTGTGTTCGCGCTCGGTCCCGGCAATTTCCTTCTGGTGTGCGTGTTGTTGTTCGCCTTGCAACTCACCGGCGCCGGGGTGGCCGGGCTGCTGCCGAAGTACATCGGCGACCACTTCCCGGTGCGGCTGCGGGCCGCCGGGCTCGGCTTCACCTACAACGTCGGAGCGCTGGGCGGCGCGGTCGCGCCGGTCCTGGGCACTCAGATCGCCGCGCACCTCGGGCTCGGCACGGCGCTGGCCCTGCTCGCCACCGGGCTGACCCTGCTCACCGCGCTGCTCGTCGGATTCGACGTCCCCGCAAGGCTTTCCTCGCGTGCCAGGGCCACTTCGGCCCTCACGCCCGCCGAATGACCCGCTGTTCGAGAAAGGTTTCTTCTGCCATGGCTGACTCCCTGCGCCTTCACGGTGTCGTCCCGCCATTGGTCACCCCGCTCGGCCCGGACGGGGACGTGGACGCCGCCTCGCTGCGGAGGCTCATCCGCTTCCAGCTGGACGCCGGGGTGCACGGCGTGTTCCTCTGCGGCTCCTCCGGCGAAGTCGCGCTCCTCGACGCGGGACAACGCCGCGTGGTCGTCGAGACCGCCGTGGACGAGGTCGCCGGGGCCGTGCCGGTCCTGGTCGGCGCCGTCGACAGCGGGACGCGGCAGGTCATCGGGCACGCCAGGCAGGCCGGAACCCTCGGCGCGGACGCCGTCGTCGTCACCGCGCCGTACTACGTCCAGCCGCACCCCGACGAGATCGTCGCGCATTTCCACGCGGTGCGGGACGCGGCCGGAATTCCTTTGGTGGCCTACGATATCCCGTCCGCGGTCGGCGCGCGGCTGACCCCGGACATCGTCGAGCGGCTCGTGGAAACGGACGCCGTCGTCGCGCTGAAGGACTCCAGCGGCGATCTCGCCGGCTTCCGCGAAATCCTGCGCCGGCTCCCGGAACTGCCCGCGCTGACCGGATCCGAACTCTTCGCGGACACCGCCGTCCAACTGGGCGCGGCCGGAGTGGTGCCGGGACTGGGCAATGTGGACCCGGAGGGCTACGTCCGGCTGTACGGAGCGGCTGCTGCGGGGGACGTCGCGGCCGCGAAGGCCGAACAGGACCGGCTGGCCCGGCTGTTCACCATCACGACCGTGGCCGACCGGCGGCGGATCGGCCACACTGCGGGCGCCCTCGGCGCGTTCAAGGCCGCCGTGGCACTGCGTGGCGTCATCTCCGACGCGCGCACCAGCCCGCCGCTGCTTCCGCTCACCGACGCGGAAATCCGCGAAATCGCCGCCCTGCTCGGCGACCTGGGACTCGGCCCGCTACGTCCGTGAAGGCCCGAGTGTGTCCTTTGTGGACACTCGGGTTGGGTGCCTGCCGGGCCGCTGCGGTTGCGACAAGGGCGTCCCTGGGTGCGTTGGGTGCGCCGAGGGACGCCCTGGGTGCGGTGGATGCACCCAGGGCGTCCCTCGGACTCTCCCCGCCACCCCGACCGCGCCGCCCGGCGTGGGGGGCGGGGGGGGGGGGGGGCTCGGCCGCGGGACCCCCCCTCACGGCCGGCGCGCCACAACCCGCCCCCGCCCCCCCCCCCCCCCCCACGACCA
>NZ_JBHYIQ010000033.1:64157-75076 GCF_042739895.1 Amycolatopsis sp. NPDC059021 | reverse complement strand
GCCCCCGCGCGGGCGGGCGCCTGAGCGCGGGGGGGCCTCTACCAGACCCACAGCGCGCGGCCGCCCCCCCACATCCAGGACCGCCGCACGACCCCCAACCGCAACAACAACCCCGCGAACACCACCCGCACCCCGACCTGCCGAATGCCGTGAAGGCCTCCTTGACGGCGCTGAGCGCCGCTAAGGAGGCCTTCACGGACTTCGGCCCGCGAGTGTCCTTTGTGGATTCACGGCGCGGGTGGCTCACCAGCCGGTCTGGCGTGGGGTCAGCGCGTCCTCGACGGCCGTCATCGCGGCGGCGTCCGGATTGTGGTAGGTGCGGACCATGTCCTTCGTCGTCGGGTACTGCTCGGGACGACGCGGCGGCACGCTCGTGACCAGCAACGTCTTCGCGGGCTCTTCCTCGAAGAACCGGGTGATCGCCAAACCGTTGCTCACCACGGCTTTCGTGCCGATTTCCACGGCGAGCGCCTGCCCGGCGCTTGCCTGCCAGCCGTGCTCCCACATGGGCGCCGCGAGCACGGGGACGAGCAGATGCGTGACCCCGGCCGCGATGAGGTGCCGCTGCCGTTCCTGGCGGCCGACGTCTTCGCAGATCTGCACGGCGAATCGCCCCGACCGTGCTTCGAGCAGGGTGATGACGGGATCGTGGGAGATGTATTCGTCGCGTTTGACGCCGCCGAGGTCGATACCGTACTCGGCCTGTTTCTCGGTGGTGAAACAGAAACCCGACAACTTGTCCTGGGTGAGGAAGGGTTCGAGCCAGCCGCCGCGGTGCAGGAGCACGGCGCGGTTCGGCGGGCGGCCGCTGACGGGCATCGGCCCGGCGGCGCGCACCGGGCCGGTCCCGAGCAGGAGCCAGGTGAGCGAGCTGTCTTCCGGCTGCGGTGTCGCCCTGAGCAGCTCGCGCCATTTTTCGAGCAGGCCGTCGTCGAGGCAGCCTTCGGGCAGGACGGCCAGCACGGCGCCGCTCTGGTCGAGGGCGGTCAGCGCCGCGCCCAGCCGCCCTTCGAGCCGGGCCGCCTCGGGTGCGGCGGTGTAGAACGCGCCTCCCGGTTTGTCGATCGTGTCCCAGCGGACGTCGGCTCGCTCGGCCAGGAGGGGCAGCTGGGCGACGGCAGGCGGTGGGGTGGGGGTGAGTTCGCGTTCGCCGTGACGAACCGGCGCCTTGGGCAGGTCGTAGAGGGTGTGGACGAAGCAGAGCTGAAGGTTCTCGCTCAGCTGGGACGGTATCCGCAGCATGTGCAGGAAGCCGTCGATCGAGTCCGGATCCTCGCCGGGGCGGTGCGCCGAGGATCGCCGGGGCAGCAGTATCCCGCTGCTCTGCTCGTTGAGCCGGCCCGTCATCTCCAGGCGTACCTGGAGGTAGTCGAGCGCGCGGGCGTCGAGGCTCGCCGTTTCCCCGACCGCGCCGAGCAGGGCGAGATCCAGGCCGAGCAGGATGCCGAACTGCTCCGGCTGGTCGATGGCGGGGGAGGATAGCCAGTGCTCGGCCAGGACGCCGGTCCGGCCGACCTCGGCGCAGACGTCGGCGGCCGTCTTCTGGACCTCCTTCAGCTCGGACCAGTCGCTGAGCAGATCCGCGGGGAGGTGGCGCAGCCGGTCGTAGAGGTTGACGAACGCGTCGGCGGGGTCCATACTTAACACTTCCTTGATTCACGGAGGTGGGCCTCATGCTCCCTACGGCGGAAGTCCTCGCGTCCGGGACGGGCCCGGACCCGGCGGTCGGCGACGGACGGGCGGGACTGCGCCGGGGTTTCGAGGTCTGGGCGGAGAAGCTCAAGGAGGAAACCGGCGAAGGGAAGGTGCTCGGCGAGCGCGCCGCCGTCGATCGATGGGCGGCCGCGGTAGGGCGATGGCTGGTCGACGCCGCTCTGCTGGCCGACATCTCCGCGCTGGAGTCCGCCCTGCGTGCCTTCCGGTCCGCCGCGACGCGATTGCAGCCGAACGGTGCGACGGCGCGTCTCGAGGCCGTGATCCTGGGGCTGGCCGAAGTCGCCCAGTCCGGCCTCGACCGGGCGGAGCAGGCGGCACTCGCCGACACGCTGGACCCGCGTTCCTGGGCGGCCAGGATGCTCGTGCTCGCGTACCGGGAACCGCACATCACCAGTGCCGACATCTGCCGCAGGCTCGACGTGCACGACGCGCAGATCAGCCGCAGCGGCAAAGCGCTCCTCGAACGCGGGCTCGTCGTCAAGACCCGCCATGGTCGTGCGAAAGGCTGGTATGTCACTCCGCGAGGTGAGGCTGTCGCCGCCCGGCTCGCCGAACGGGAAAGTGATTGACCTTTTCCCCTCGCCGTCGTTGCCCGGCGGATCGCCGGTTCGGTGTCCGCATCCGGAATCCACGCGCCCTCCCATTGCCTCAGCAATAGTCGTCCGGCGCCGGGCGATGGTTACGGCTTTCGCGCTATCGGCGTAACGGCGGGACGGATTCGCGGTGTTCAGGAACCGGTGGCGCTGGGCAACAGCGGCGGGCAGCCCGCGGTGACATAACCGGGGTCGTATTCGAAGTGCCAGGTTTCGTTCTCGTACCGGCGGCACCAGCCCAGCGCCCGCCCGTTCCGTTCCACCCAGGTCGACGCGGCGATCGGCTGGATATCCACCGCGATTCCCTTGACGTGATTGGATTTCTCCGGCGGGAGGACGTATTTGGCCGCCAGTTCCCGCGTGCCGAACCGCTGTACCGCGTCGTCGAACTCGCGCTGCTGCTGAGCCATGCTGCGTTTGCCGTCCATCAGGCACAACGTGGTTCCCTGGCTGTTCGCGGCGGCTCTCAGGCGGCTGAACGCTTCGCCGACGTCGGGCCGTAGCCCGGTCGGCGGCTCGTCGGCGTACCGCTTGTCCAGCGGGCACACCGTGCCGCCGTCCGGCCCGGGGATTCCCTCCCACAAGGGCGTGGCCTGCCCTGGCAGCGTCGTCGAACTCCACGGCGCGGCACCGCTGATGCCGAAGACGACCAGCGCCGCGAGCACCAGCGCGACGGCGAGTTCGGCCAGCGCGAGGATCGACCGCCCGCTTGTGGTCACGATGACACTTCCCCCATTCGGATGACAGGCTTTCCCGGTAGACGTGCGGTCCCGGGGAAGGTTGCGCGCCGGGGGCCTGATCACGATCGCGGCCGCCGGCGCGGGTAGTGGGTAATTCGGCCGTGGGTGACCGTCCGCCGATGCGGAATTCTCGACGCGCAACGCCGGTGCGGGAAGGAGTCGGGCATGACCACTGGTGCCTACCGGGTGCTGCCGTCCGAGGTCGGGGCGGTGGCGAAGACGGTCGAAGGAATCGGGGTGTCGCTGCTTTCGGCGACACGTGACCTGGAGTCGCTCGTGCTCGACGCGCTGTCGTTCGCCGGGATCGGCAGTGCCGTCGCGGCGGGGAACTCCGCGATGCACTCGCAGCTGGGGGCCGCGCTGGGCCGGTTCCTCCACCTCGTCCAGGAGGTGAACGGCAACGTCCAGGCGGCCGCGAACGCCTACGCCGACGCGGACGGGGCGGTGGCCGAAGGCTACGGCGGCAGGCGGGAAACGGCGCATGGCGGCGGCGCCGCGGCACCGGCTGCGGCCGCGCCGGGGCACCTGGACCCGCGGGTCGTCGACTCGATCATGCGGTCCGAGGGCGCGACCGGGGAACAGGGCGGCGTGCCGGAGGCCTACGGGTTCCGGCAGAACATGCACAACGGCTACGACCGGATCATGGCCGCCCGCCGGGAACACGGCATCGGCAGCCCGGAGGAACACGCCGTCGTGACCGAGCTGATGACGGCGAACGCCCGCCGGGCCGGGGCGCTGAACTTCACCGATCCCGGGACCCAGGCCGCGATCATGTCCGGCGCGCACATGCGCGGGGCCGGTGGCGTGCGCGCGATCCTGAACCACATGGCGGGCGCGGACGTCGTGCGCAGCGCGCGGGCCCTCGATGCCGGGACCGTCGGCTACGTGCGGGGGCTCACCCCCGAACAGTTCCAGCAGCAGTTCCACGACGCTCGCATCGAATACGACCGGCAGGTCTACGGCGACACGACGACCAGGCAGGGCGGGCACACCCAGAACTGGTGGGACCGGTACGGGAACGGCCTCGTCCGCCGCTACGACCGGGAGCAGAACGAGTTCCTCGGCCTGTCCCGGCCGGGGAACTGAGCCGATGACCGTGCGGCTCGATGTCCTTTGTGGATGGTGCGGGGGCCGGTGCCGGGCCAGGACGGACTGGAAGACGCGCGTGCAGCGGGCGGTGTCCACTTCCTTCTGGCAGGCGAACCCGGCGGAGGCCAGGATCTCTCCCGTGCCCGTCGCGCCGGGTTTGGACAACTTCCGGCGATAGCCGGTCCGGGCTCACGGGGACGGGTGACGGCGCGCCGTTTGTACGTCCTTTGTATCCCGTGGCGTGATCCTCTGTGCTATCCGATCCCGGAGAGTGGAGGACAGCGATGCTCACCAAGGCCGCCGTGCTGACGGCGCTCACCGCCGCGGCGCTCGCCGTGGCCGTACCGGTGCAGGCCGGCGCGGCCACGGCTGCGCTGCCCGCGGCGGCTCTGCCTTCGACAAACATGGAGGCCGTGCTCAAGGCGGCGCAGATCGACCCCCGCCGCGCGGACAGCACCCAGACCCCTGGCGCGCACGACAGCGTCCTGCTCGTGGAGCAGGCATTGCAGGCGAAGGGCCTGCTGGACGCGAAGTACGTCGACGGCTACTTCGGCACCACCACGATCACGGCGTACTCGCAGTACCAGAAGTCGTTGGGGTACACCGGAATCGACGCGTCGGGCCTGCCAGGCAAGACCTCGCTGGAGAAGCTGGGTGACGGCCGGTTCACGGTGTCGGGCGTGGTCTCGGCGGGCAGCCACGTGACCTACCACGGCGTCACGCTCAACACACGCACGAAGGCCATGCTGGTGGAGGCCGAGAAGAAGCTCGGTTACCAGGTCAGCCTGACGCAGGGCTCGTACAACCCGGGCGGCGTGGACGCTTCGGCGGGCACGCACGACGGCGGCGGCGCGATGGACATCTCGGTGTCGGGCATGTCGACCGCCACCCGCACGACCGTGGTGAAGACGCTGCGCCAGGTCGGGTTCGCGGCGTGGCTGCGCACCCCGGCGCAGGGCTTCGCGTACCACATCCACGCGATGGCGATCTCCGACCCGGACCTCTCCTCGGGTGCCCAGCACCAGACGGGCGACTACTACCTGGGCATGAACGGGCTGGCGGGGCGCGGCGCGGACGACGGCCCGTCGGTCCCGAAGGTGACGTGGGAGGAGTACCAGCGCGGCTGACCGCCCGCGCGCCGGGTCCCGGACGCACGTCCCCGCGTCCGGGCCCCGGCGACGTCACTGCCCGGGGTGCGTGCTCCCGGACGGAGCCGCCAGCTTGGCGAGGATCCGGTCCAGCTCGGCCTGTTCGCCCGGCTCCAGCGCGAGCAGCTCGGCGGGCGGCTCGTTGAGAATCCGCTCCGCGCTGGCGACAACGGCGAGGCCGTCCTTCGTGATGGTCACGATCTTCCGGCGGCGGTCGGCGGGGGAGACGGTGCGCTCGACCAGCCCGCGCTCCTCCAGATCGTCCACGATCAAGGTCGTGTACGGCTTGTCGGTGGACAGCCGCTCGGTGAGTTCGGTCATGGTCAGCGCGCCACGCGCCACCTGGCGCAACGCCTTGATCCGGATGAAGCTCATGCCCAGTTCGGCGACCACGCGGGGCCGCCGGTCGTGGGAGTCCAGCACGAGCGCGCGCATTCGCTGCCAGCTGCGTCTCGCGCTTTCGCTCATCGGGTGGTCACCGCGCTCCTGGGCTCGGGATCGAGGGATGCTGCCGTCGCCGCGGACGCGGTACGCCGCGCCCATCGGCCGGTGGTGAGGATACCCAAGCCGAGCACGACGGCCCCGCACCCGGCCATCACCCACCAGCCCGCCGCGCCGGCGCCGCCGAGCACGGCCACCCCGAGCGAGGTCCCGACCTGACGGCTGGTCGTGGCGACCGCGGCGGCGACACCCGCCTGTTCGCGGGGCATCCCGGACACCGCGGTGTTCGTGATCGGCGCGTTGAGCATGCCGAACCCGATCCCGAAGATCGCGTAGGCGAGGACGAGGACGGGAACCGGGGTGCCCGGCACGACGGTGGTCAGCAGGACCGCGCTCGCGGTGAGGCCGACGCCCGCGACGATCAGTGGCAGGCGTGGCCCCCTGGTGCCGACGATCCGCCCGGACACCGGCGCCAGCACTCCGGCCAGCACCGCCATCGGCAGCGTCAGCAGCCCGGCGTGCAGCGGGCTGAAGCCGCGGACCTGTTGCAGGTAAAGCGAATTGAGGAACAGGAACCCGGCGAGTCCCATGAAACCGCAGATCGCGATGACCGTGGCGCCGGAGAACGGCACGCTCCGGAAGAACCGCAGCTCCAGCAAGGGTTCGGCGCGGCGCCGCTCGTAGCCGAGGATGCCGAGCAGGGCGAGCGCGGCCACCACGAAGCAGCCGACGATCCACGGCGAGACCCAGCCGAGATGCGGGCCTTCGATGATGCCGAAGGTCAGGCTGCCCAGCAGCGCGATCACCAGCACCTGGCCGACCGGGTCGAGCCGCCGGGGCCGGGCGGCCTTCGATTCGGGGACGAACAGCGCGGTGAGCACGATCGCCGCCACGCCGATCGGCACGTTGACCAGGAAGACCGCGCGCCAGCCCGCCGCCGCGACGAGCGCGCCGCCCAGCACCGGCCCCAGCGCCATGCTCAGCCCGATCACCCCGCCCCACAGCCCGATCGCCTGAGCGCGTTCGCGGGGGATGGTGAAGGTGTTGGTGATGATCGACATGGCGACCGGGTTCATCATCGACCCGCCCACCGCCTGCGCGATCCGGAACACGATGAGCCAGCCGGTACCCGGCG
Organism: Amycolatopsis sp. NPDC059021; assembly: GCF_042739895.1. Lineage (NCBI taxonomy): Bacteria > Bacillati > Actinomycetota > Actinomycetes > Pseudonocardiales > Pseudonocardiaceae > Amycolatopsis > Amycolatopsis sp. NPDC059021. Next base: position 68,214 of record NZ_JBHYIQ010000033.1, on the reverse strand, counting down.
CGACGCTGCACAGCAACGAGCCGAGCGTGAACAGCGCCAGCCCGGTCTGGAACGTGCGGCGCCTGCCCAGCCGGTCGCCGGTGGACCCGGCGAGCATCAGCAGGCTGGCCAGCGTGATCGTGTAGGCGTCGATCGTCCACTGCAGACCCGTCACCGAGGAACCGAGGTCGTGCTGGATGTCCGGCAGGGCCAGCATCACGATCGTCGTGTCCAGTCCCACGATGAACAGCGACAGACTGCAGATGCCCAGCACCAGGAACCGGCGGGCACGGCTCAGCTCGGTCATCACGCTCCATTGGTTATAGAAGTACAATAGTGTTGAGACTATAACCAATCGGACCGGCCGTGCCGGTGACTTCGCTCACGTTCCGTCGCGTCGTCCACAGTGGACAAAGGACGTGAAGGCCTCCTTCGCAGCGGTGAGCGCTGTGAAGGAGGCCTTCACGGACCTACGGGTGGCGTCGTGGCGTCAGATCGAGTAGTCCACGTTGGCCAGCAGGGCGTTGGGCCGGGCCTGTACCCGGACCTCGACGTTCGACGCGGTGTTCGACGGCCACTTGACCGTGCCCGATCCGGACTGTCCACAACCGACGGACTGCCACTTGTCCGGGTTGCGGGCCTTGCCCATCCGCGCCTCGACGCACGCGTACTGGTTCGTGCCCGACTGCACGTTCCAGGTGACCTTGAGCTTGCCCTTCCAGCCGCTCGCGGGGCTGGTGTAGGAGCACTGCTTGGACACCGGGCCCCACTTCATCAGCGCGCCGGACGCGGTGCCCTGGCACATGCTGCTGGCGTTCAGTTCCGCGGCGGAGGCGGAGGTGGCGGTGAAACCGGCCGACAGGGCCGACATCGCCAGGGTCGCCGTCACGGCGGCGACGACGCGGCCGCGCTTCGTCGACTTCGTTTCGCTCATGTGGACACTCAGACTTTCTCGTTCGTGTGACTCGTGATCAACGGGCCGGACCGGGTTCCGGACGGCCACGGGCGGGCCGCGTAGCCTGGCCACCCGGTCCGGCCGCCGGGAAACCCCCGCGGCTCGGCCGGAGCCGGGGGCCCGCGGTTGCCGAGGCCAGCATCACCCGGTGGAAGCGCTGTCCGGGAGGCCCGGACGGAAGTTCGGACAAGGGGAGACGTGGCGGACGAAGTGGTTCCCGGCGCGTGCCGGGAGCGACAGGAGGTGATCGCGCAGTTCGCGGCGGAGTTGCGCGAGTTGCGGGCGGGCGCGGGCGATCCGTCGTTCCGGAAGATGGCCGAGGCGTCCGACTTCGTCTCGCGGACGACACTGCACGAGGCGGCGCAGGGCAGCCGGATGCCGTCGTGGGAGACGACGCGGGAATTCGTCCGGGTCTGCGGGGGCGACGAGGCCGAGTGGAAGGCCCGCTGGCAACGCGTCAAGGACGGTCCGGAAGCCGATGAACCACCGGCACCCGAGCCCGGAGCGCCGGCGCGACGGACCTGGTCGACCCGCGGCGTGGTGCTGCTGGCGAGTGTGGCCGGCCTGCTGTGTGCCGCACTCACGGCCGTGGTCCTCGTCGCGATCAGGCCGTCCGCCCCGTCCGCCCCGTCCGCGCCGGAGCAGCAGCAGGACTCGCCGGGGCCGCTGATCCCCGGCGACGTCAGCCGGTTCGTCGTCGACGTGAACTACCCGGACGGCTCGACCGTCCGGACCGGCGAGAAGTTCACCAAGGTCTGGGAGATCGAGAACGCCGGGACCGCGGCCTGGCACGACCGCTACCTGCAACGCCGGGAACTGCCCGTCGACCCCGGGGACTGCGTGACCCCGGAACGCACCCCGGTCGGGGACGTGCTGCCCAACGAACGCGTGAAGATCATGATCCAGGTCACCGCGCCACCACAGCCCAAACAGTGCACTGTGAGCTTCAAGATGGTCGACGGCTCCGGGAAGTCGTTCTTCCCCACCGCCCGGCCGGTGTACCTGTCGGTGAACGTCGCCGGGGCCTGATCCCGCCCGGCGGCGAGAATCCGTTGGTATCCGGCAGTTTTGCCACCCGTGCCGGATGTGCGGACTCCCTACGCTCGGGGACAGAGCGCGCGATTCGCCGCTCCTGTCCCGGAAAGTAAGGGGAATCGGTGTACGCACAGGTCGTGTTGTTCGACGGATTCGACCCGCTGGACGTGATCGCGCCGTTCGAGGTGCTGATCGCGGGCGGAATGGCCATCGGCGGTGAGCTGACGGTGGAACTGGTGTCGGCCGAGGGGCCGCGTGAGGTCGTCGGCGGCGCGGGCGGGCTGAGCCTGCGCGCCACCGCGGCCCTGGACCCGGACCGCGCCGATATCGTGCTCGTGCCCGGTGCGTCGGGCCCGCTCGAGGACACCGAGGACTCGGGCGCCGACACCATCCCCGTCCTGCTGGCGCGGACTCTGGAAACCGAGCTGCCCGGGTTGCTGGCCCGCGCACTGCGGGATCCGGGCGTCCTCGTCGCGACGGTGTGCGGTGGTTCGCTCGTGCTGGGCATGGCGGGGCTCATCGAGGGACGGCACGCCGTCACTCATCATCTGGGCCTGGACGCGCTCGCCGCCACCGGCGCGCACGTGATCGACGCCCGGGTCGTCGACGACGGCGACCTGATCAGCGCCGGCGGTGTGACCTCCGGCCTCGACCTGGGGCTGTACCTGCTGGAGCGCGAGCTCGGCCCGCGCGTCGCCCGGTCGGTGGAGCAGTTGTTCGCCTGCGAACGTCGTGGCACCGTCTGGCGTGGTGAGGGGCTCGAACCCCGGACCACGTTCGGCGCCGTGGCGGCCGCGGCGGGTGCGGCATGAGCGTGACCGGAAGGTGGCAGCTGGACATCCGCACGCCGATCGGACGGCAGACCGGCGTGCTGGAACTCACCGAGACCGGGAGCGGCCTCGCCGGGGTCGCCCGCGGCGAGACCGGCGACGTCGCCCTGCGCGACATCGTGCTCGACGGCGACCGGCTGACCTGGGCACAGTCGATCACCCGCCCGATGAAACTGGATCTGCGATTCGACGTCCTCGTCACCGGCGACACGCTGTCCGGCACGGCCAAGGCCGGACGGCTGCCCGCGTCGAAGGTGACCGGCACCCGCATCTCCGGCCACCCGGAAAGCGCCAGCGGCACATGACCTTCCGGTCGCTGCTGCGGGTACTGGGTGAGGCCGTCGTGCTGCCCTTGGCCACGTTCGCGATCCTGAGCGCGGCACGAGTGCCGGAGGTGTGGGCACTGGTCGGCTCGGCCATGACGTCGATCCTGGTCGTGGCCGGCCGCTACCGCCGGACCGGCACCGTCTCCACGCTCGGGCTGATCATGCTGGCCCGGTTCGCGGCGGGCCTCGCCGTCGCGCTCGGCACCGGGGACGCGACGCTCACCCTCGCCAAGGACCCGGCGTTCACCGCACTGGTCGCCTGCGGAGCACTCGGCACCCTGTTCGCGGGCCTGCCGCTGACCGCGCGCATCCGCCGGGAACTGGCTGCCCATCCGGCGGCCTTCGACGAACTGTGGCGTGACGGCCCCGGATATCGCCGCCTCCATCGGCGACTGACCGTGCTGTGGGCCGCGGGGCTCCTGCTGGAGTCCGCGGCCGGGTTCGCCATCGTGTACACAGTGGACTTCACCGGCGCTGTCGTGCTCACCCGCCTGCTCGGCCCCGGGGTGTTGATCGCGCTGAGCGCCTGGACCGCCTATCGCGACGCCGACGCCGTCCGGGACCGCGTCACCGTGGCGGCGCCGCGTCCGTCCACATCGGACCCGATGCCGGAACGCGGCTGACGCCCCCGGCGACAGTGCCGCCGAACGGGTCCGCTATAGTTCTCCCCGTTGCCGACGGCACGCGCGATTAGCTCAGCGGGAGAGCGCTTCCCTGACACGGAAGAGGTCACTGGTTCAATCCCAGTATCGCGCACGACTCGGGTTTTGCTGTTCAAGGGGCGTCGTGGCCGACGCCCCTTTCCCGTGCTCGTCGTGCGTGCTGACCCGGGGGGGGGGGGGGGGGGCCCCGCCCCCCCCCCCCCCCGCGCCACTGGCACGCTCTCGATTGAGGGAGGGGTCTCTCTCTGGGTGGGTCTCTGTGTGTGTGTG
>NZ_JBHYIQ010000033.1:44516-64147 GCF_042739895.1 Amycolatopsis sp. NPDC059021 | reverse complement strand
GGGTTTTGCTGTTCCGGGGGCGTGGGGGCCGCCGCCCATTTCCCGGGCACGTCGTGCGTGCTGACCCGGGGGGCCGACCCCCCCGGACCCCCACGGTGCGGTAACTCTCGACCCAGCGTGGTTCCTTTCGGTCGCTTCGCTCCCTTAGGCGTTCCTTTGCGTTGTCAGGGGGCGGTTGTCAGGTAGCGGGTGAGCATGGATATCAGTTCCTGTTCGAAGCGGGGGATGTGGACGGGGTTGGGGGCGGCGATGAGTTGGTGGACGGTGAGTTCCACGGTGGAGACGATGAGGCGCGCGGCGGTGTCGGTGTCGGTGACGCGGACCTCGGGGTGCCGGTCGAGCAGGTTCTTGGCGTAGGCGACGCGCGATTCTTCGTGGCGGGCCATCTTTTCCCGCAGTTCAGGGGTGCGCGGCGCCTGCTCCAGCATGACGCGGAGCAGTTGCGGATCGTCGAGATGGTTGTCGATGGTGGCCCGTACGAACACGCGGATGACCTCTTCGAAGGAGCCCGCCGGTTCCTCGCGCTGGAGACGTTCGGTGGCGGCGGCCCCGGCGTCGAGGTGCCGGGTGACCAGTTCGAGCAGGATCGCGTCCTTGTTCGGGTAGTACTGGTACAGCGAGCCGATCGAGATCCGCGCCCGCTCCGCGATCCGGTTCGTCGTCCCCGCGGCGTACCCGTGCTCGGTGAAAACCTGAGCAGCGGCGGTGAGGATGCGCTGCCGGGTCAGCTCGGCCCGGACCTGGCGTGGCTGTTTACGCGGGTGGAGCCCGCGGTCGCCCGACGTCATGACACCTCCTGGACGCGCCGGCGAAAGCGAGTAGCGCGAGAAGCGAACAATTGCTCATAATTGTGCCACGACCTGGACTTCAAGGAGCATGCGATGACGCCTACCCGCACGCGCTACCGGCGGGTGTCCCTGGACGAGGTCCGTGCCAGGCTCGGCGAACCGGAGCCCACGACCAAGGCCAAGGTCCTCGACCGCATCGACGGGCACTTCCACCGGTTCATCGCGCATTCCCCGTTCCTGGCGCTGGCCACGGCCGACGCGGCGGGGCGCGCCGACTGCTCACCGCGCGGCGACTACCCGGGCTTCGTGAAGGTCCTCGACGAGCACACCCTCGCCATCCCGGACCGGCCCGGCAACAAGCTCGCCGACTCCTTCCGCAACATCGCCGAGAACGACGGCGTCGGGCTGCTGTTCCTCATCCCGGGGCTGCGGGAAATGATGCGTGTCAACGGTCACGCGTACGTCACCGACGAACCCGAGGTGCTCGCCCGGATGCGGACCGAGGCCAAGGAGCCGGAACTCGCGATCATCGTCGAGGTGACGGAGGCCTACTTCCACTGTGGACGCGCGCTGCTGCGCTCCCGGCTGTGGGACCCCGCGAGCCAAGCCCTCGCCGAGGAAATCCCCTCGCCGGGGGAGATCGCCGCCGCCCAGTTCGGGCTCGACATCGACCCGGCGCTGATCGACCGCGGTCTCGAAGACGCCTACCGCAAGCTGTTCTGACTCCGGCCACAAGGTGATTTCCTGATGCAGCAGACCATTCTCGACCGGGTGGACCGCGTCGCCGAGGACGTCGTGTCCCTCGTCCTGCGCGGTGCCGACGGCCCGCTGGCGTCGTGGGAGCCGGGCGCGCACATCGACCTGAACCTGCCGAACTGGCTGACCCGCCAGTACTCGTTGTGCGGCGACCCGGCCGACCGCGAAAGGTACCGCGTCGCCGTCCGGCACGACCGGCTCAGCCGGGGCGGCTCGGAGTACATCCACCTGTTCCTGCGGCCCGGCCGGACCATGGGGGTTTCGTTACCGCGCAACAACTTCCCGCTCGTACCCGCGCCGGAGTACCTGTTCATCGCGGGCGGGATCGGCATCACCCCGATGGTGCCGATGCTGCGCGCCGCTGTCGAAGCGGGCATTCCGGCGACACTGGTGTACGCGGGGAGGTCCGTGGCCACCATGCCGTTCGCCGGCGAACTCCGCGCCACCTACGGCGACCGCGTCCGCGTCTTCGCCGCCGATGAGCGGGGAAGGCCCGATTTCACCGTGCTGGCGGCGGAACTGAGCCCTCACGCGCTGGTGTACTGCTGTGGTCCCGCGTCGATGCTCGATGCCGTCGAGGCCGCGTTCCCCGCCGAACGCCTGCATCTCGAACGCTTCCGCCCATCGGTCAAGACCTTCGCGCCCAACACGGCGTTCGAGGTGTCGTGTGTCCGAACAGGACGGACGGTCCCCGTCGCGGCGGACGAGTCGGTGCTGGACGCGCTGACCCACGCGGGATATCCCCTCCCGTCCGGCTGCCGGGAAGGGGTCTGCGGCAGCTGCGAGATCGGCGTGCTCGACGGCGAACCCGAGCACCGGGACGACATCGGCGCCCCGGCAGGCCGCATGTACCCGTGCGTTTCCCGCGCACTGTCGCCCCGGCTCGTCGTGGACCTCTGACGTCACCCTCGCCCCGGCGGAGCATACGTCGCGATCGCGCGGTTCCGGATCTCGGCTACCACCGGGGAACCGGTGAACGCGGCCGAAACTGCGCTCAACCAGGCCGTTTCCGCCTCGATGCTGGGGGCCGCGGTGGTGGGCGCGGCGGGTGGTGGCGGCCAGCTGTGCCCGTGTTCCCGTGCCACCAGGGCGGCCGCGAGCCCGGCGGCCGTCCTGGTCGGCTCGTCCTCGGCGGTGGCGTGGCGCCGGGCCGATTCGCTGAGCCAGGCCGCGAGTTCGGGCGGTAGGTGCCCGCGCAGCGACAGCAGTCCGTCGCGGATCTCGATCAGCTTGCGGTAGCGCGCGAATTCGGCGTCGTGCCACGGGACGGGGGCGAGCGTGAGCCGGGGCAGCGCGGTCACCAGCGCCGACCACAACGGCCGCACCGCGCGGATCCCGCGCCGGGCGGCCAGCCACCGCAGCGGCCGTTCCACCACGCCCTGCCAGGTGGTCAGCACCGCGCCCGCGAACCACAGGATCATCGTGACCAGGCCCAGTACCCGGCTGGGCGGCAGGAAGTCCTCGTCGGCGAGTTCGGTCACCGCCAGCCAGAGACTGGGCAGCCCGGAGTACAGGGCCCACACCACGGTCGCCGCCGAGGCCGCGACGATCACGCGCAGTCCGGCGCGGAAGCTTCCCCTCGGACACTGGCGGGCATGCCGGGTGAGCACGCGCATGAAGCCCGTCAGGCAGCAGACCGCGTACCCGACCAGCGTCACCTGATAGCCGATCAGGCCGGGCAGCCGGCCGAAAGCGGGAGTGCGCACCTGTTCGATGTGCTGGGCGATGTCGGCGCAGCACACCGCGAGCACTGCCCAGCACAGCAGCAGCGGCCACCACCGCGTCCGCGGCGCGGGGCTCTGGGTGGTGCGGGCGAGCCGGAGCAGGAGATGCACCGCCAGCAGTTGCAGGGCGTTGCTCGGCACCCGGCACAGCAGGGCCGCCATCGGCGGATCGCCGGGCAGCACCAGCCGGACGGTCGGTTCGGCCGAGATCGCCAGCGCCGCCGCCATGCTGAGGAAGAAGCCGAGCAGGCACCGCATACCGGGACTGAGCGGAATCCGCCGCGCGGTGGCCAGTTTGCCCGCGCTGATCAGGACCAGCAGCCCGGCGCCGAGATAGCTGATCACCGCGTGGCTCCCGGGCCGAAGGCCGAGCGCAGGCGTTCCAGCGCACCGCTCACCGGCTCGGCGGGCCGCCCGCGACGGGCCCGGTGCATGATCAGCGACGCCACCAGTTCCGCCTCCTGCTCCTGCTGGTGCGCGTAGGTCGTACGGCCGAGCACCCGCCGGACGAGGCCGGCCGGCAGGTTGGGCATGAGCACCGAGGAGACCGCCTCGGACAGCACGCCCGTCCCGGCGTGGCCGCACAACAGGTGTCCCAGCTCGTGCAGGAGGATGTGTTCCTGGTGCAGCGGACTGGTGTCGGTGTTGTAGAAGACGTAGTCGGCCCGGTCGGTCGCGGCGAGTACACCGCACGGCGTGCCGGGACGCGTGGCGAGCGGGATCAGCTCGATCGGCCGTCCCCGCAACATGACGATACCGGCGACGAACACGGTGATGTCGAAGGGATCCGGGACGTCCACTGTGGACACCACCTGCTCGCAGCGGCTCAGGAGCGCTCTTCGGGAACGGCGCACGCTCACGCTCCCGGCCCGCGGTCGTGCTGCTGCCCGGCGCCGTTCCGCTGTGCCTCGCGACGCTCGATGGCGTCGATGATGTCGGTGACCGTGCCGAGCCCCTCTTCGGAGAGATTCACCGCGCGCAGCGCCACTTCGCGCACCGCGTTGTTGCGCAACGCGCCGAGCAGTTCCAGCTCCTCGGCGATCGCCGTGCCCTGCTCGTCGTCGAAGAAGTACGCCGGAGGGACCTGGAAGAACCCGGCGAGCGCCTCCAGATGACGCTTGGTCGGATTGGTCCGGCGCCCGGTGCGCAGCTGCCAGAGGTACGCCGCGGAGAAGCTCTCGCCGGTGCTCTCGCGGCAGGCCCGCGCCACCTCCTCGTGGCTGTGCTGTTCGCCGCTCGGGCGACGGACCACCTGGAACAGCCGGTCGATCCGTTCGGCGAGGGTGGTGTCCGCCGGTGCGCGGTCCTGCTCGTCGGTCATCTCCGCCTCGGTACCGGTAGGCGACCGGCCGTGAGCAGAGATGAATCTACTACTTCTTGTCATTCATCTCAGTTGACAGCTCGTGTCGCGAGTGGATAGCTTGTGCTCGCCACATTAGCTGAAATGAATGACCGGCGAGAGGCTGGATCACGATGGCTGGCAGCTCGCCGGGTGACCACGAGCAAGGGGGAACCACGATGAAGAAGATGCTCGGCGCCGCGGTCCTGGCCGCGGCCGCGCTCACGGGAGTCGTCGTATCCGGCGGAATCGCTGTGGCACAACCGGTTTCGGCGGTGCAGTCGGCTTCGTTCACCGCGACCGCGCTCGGGGTGAGCCCGAGCCACGCCACTATCCGCGCGGAGGGTTACGCCTACGGCAAGGCCGCCGCGGCCGGGTACCAGCGTTCGCAGTGCTACGTGTACGGCTCCAGCGTGCGGGCGAGCGACCTCCCCGGCACCTGGTACGGCACGGTGACCGTGGCCTGCCAGAGCTGAGACCGCCCGCTTTCTTCCGCCCGGAGGGGGCGGAAGTCAACCGATCAGCAAGGAGTGTTCGATCATGGCTTCGATTCTCGTCCGCGGCGCCGTCGCCGCGTTGTTCGCCGGGTTCGCCGTCGTCACGCCGGCCGTGGCACAGGCCGCGCCCGCGCCGTCCGCCGTCTCGGCCGGCTCGGTGCAGGTCTTGGAGGAGCGGGTCTTCAACGACATGGCACTCGAGAACAGCCCCAAGGAAGCCAAGCGCGAAGCGGAAAAGGCCGCGCGCCGCCAGGCGCTGATCGCCGGTTTCACCAACGAACAGTGCGTACTGCTCTTCGCCGACTCCTCCCGGCTCGGCCCTGGCTACTACTGGGGCAGCGCCTCCATCCGCTGCACCCGCTGACCTCTTCGTAAGCCTTCCGCCCGGCGGGCGCGGGTGTTCACACTGACCGGTCTTCGACGCCCAATAGAGCTTTCTCGCTGAGAGTTCTGGGGCGGTGGGTGGTGCCGGATGCGCTGGACGGCGCTTTCGGTGCGCTGGTCTGGGATGCGACAAGGGCGTCCCTGGGTGCGTTGAGTGCATCGGGGGCGTCCCTGGGTGCGGTGGATGCACCCAGGGCGTCCCTCGTACTTCCCGCCCACGCCGATGGCATCGCCTGATGTCGCGAACGCGTCGTTGCCGACGATGAACGTCCCGAACGGAGCGTTCGCGACATCCAAGACCGCCGCACGAACCCCATCGCATGAAGGCCGTGAAGGAGGCCTTCACGGCACCACCCATCAGCCAAAGCCGCATCTAGCCTTTCGCGACCGCTTCGCGGACGGCGGGGGCGATCTCGCCCGCCCAGCGGCCGAGGGTCACGATGTCCTGCGCGCCATGGGTTTCCGAGAAGAGCATGAAGCCCGACGCGCCGTGCTCCAGTACGGCGCCGGTCAGTTCGCTCACCCACTGCTCGACGGAGCCGCCGATCCACCGGCCGGTCTCGTCGCGCGTGGCGGTGAGCGGCCGGTCGGTGATGCGGCCGGGGAAGTTGAAGATCGTGCGGATCTCCCGCGGATCGCGCCCGGCGGCCGCGGCGGCCTCGTCGATGACCGGCCGGGAGGTCCGGTACCGCTCGCTGAGCCAGTCCGCCGCGTGACCGGGGAGCCAGCCGTCGGCGACCCGGCCGGTGGCGGCGAGGGATTTCCGGCCGACCGACCCGGTCCACACCGGCGGCGCGGCCGTGGGTGCCGGTTCGATCTCGCGCACCTGGTAGTGCCGGCCCTCGTAGGTGACCGGCGCGCCGCCGCCCGAGAGCAGTTTGATCAGCACGATCGCCTCTTCGAAGGCGTCGACGGCGTCGGCGGGGGAAAGCCGCGGAACGCCCATCGCCGCGATCCGGTCCCACAGCCCGCCCGCGCCCATGCCGAGCACGACACGGCCGCCGGAAAGCGCCGACAGCGACGTCACGGTCCGCGCGAGCAGGGGAGCGGGACGCGTCGGCAGGTTGGTGACGTTGGCGAAGGCCGAGAGGTGCTCCGTGCGGCCGAGCAGGAAACCGAGGGTGGCGTAGGCGTCGAGGCGTCCGCCGAGGTACGGGTGATCCGAGAGCGAGATGAGGTCCAGTCGTTCGCGGTCGGCCTGCTGGGCCAAGCGCAGCAGTTCCGGTCCGTCGGCGACCTCGCTGTGCGCGCCGAAACCGAAGACGACTTCCTGTGTGGACATTGCGGGGGCCTTTCCTGGAGGTTCGGTGATTTCGCCGTGGCACGGCGGTTTCAGGCGGGGCCGAAGTGCTCGGCGAAGCGGCCGGTGAACAGATCGGCGCCCTTGTACTCGGCGACGGTGGTGGCGGGGACGGCGGCCGAGCCGTCGGCGGCGGGCAACTGGCCGACACCGCCGTGCGGGCCGAGCGGGAGCAGGATCGTGGGCTCGGGCGACGGCCGGTAGCCGGCCGCCGGCCGTTCGCCACACAGCTGCGCGCGGATGTTCCGCGCGACGACCTCGGCGTGCCGCATGGCGTACCCGGCCATCTTGGCTTCGGCGACATCGGTGAGGTCGCCGACCGCGTAGACGTGGTCATGGCCCCGGACGTTGAGGGTCTCGGTGACCGGAACCTCGCCTCGCGCGGTGAGCGCCGTGAGGCGGCCGTCGGCGAGGTAGCCGTTGTTGAGACGCACTCCGTAGGCACGGAACCAGATGTCGGCGGTGATCTCCTCGCCGCCGGTGGTGGTGACGGTGAACGTCCCGGCCTGGCCGGGGCCGGTCGGCGGTGGCGCGCTCAGGCCGGTACCCAGCCGCAACCGGATGCCCGCGGCGTCGAGCTGCCGGTGCAGGTCCTGGCGTACCTCCGGCCGGAAACCGGGCAGCAGCCGCTCCGCCGGGTCGAGGACGGTCACGTCCTTGCCGGGCCAGACCGCCTTGATCTCCCCGGCGAGTTCCAGGCCGACCGGTCCGGCACCGGCGATCAGCACCCGCCCGGCGTCCGCCAGCTCCTTGTGCGTCCGGCGGAGGTCGTCCAGCGCCTCCTCGGCGGAGTCGGCGGCGGGTTTGGCCGGGTAGGTGTACCCGGAACCGGTGGCGAGGACGAGGTGGTCCGCCTCGATCCGCCGCCCCGAGGCGAGGGTGACGCCGCCGGGATCCACCGAGGCCGCGCGGTCGTGGAGCACCGTGCCTCTGGCGAGCAGCTTGTCGTAGGGGAAGAACATGGCCGGTGCCCAGTCCGGCCGGACCAGCGCCCGTAACGACGCCGCCGCGTTGACGAACGCGTCCCGTGGCTCGACGAGGACGACGTCCGCGTCGGCGTCCAGTGCCTTCGCGGCCGCCGAACCCCCGTAACCGCCGCCGATGACGACGACTTTCCGACTCATGATCGCATCCTCCCAGAGAGTCGCAGTTCGCCAAACGAAAAATATTAGTTCGTAGGACGAACTGCAAGTGCTTCGGGAGATCTGTGTTGTTGTCCGTCCACAAGGGGCGATCGCGGGGGCTAGCGGCCGCGGGCGGCCCCCTCGGTCAGGTCCATGAAGACCACCGGAACCTCGTTGTCCAGTACGACGCGGCCGAGCAGGCCGGCGAGCGTCTCGCGCTCGGCCGCGCCGAGGCCCGAGGGCAGTTCGTTGACCCGGCGGCAGGTCTCGGCGTAGAACTCCTCCGCGAGTTGCCTGCCTTCAGTGGTGAGGGTGACCCGCACCGCGCGGGAGTCCGCCGGATCCGGTTCGCGCCGGACCAGTCCGTTGCGTTCGGTGCGGTCCACCAGGCCGGTGAGGCTCGATTTGGCCAGCCCCAGCGTGGCGCCCAGTTCGCTCATGCCGTACGGCTGCGCCATCAGCACACACAGCAGCTGTCCTTGCTGGGGGGTGATGCCGTGTTCCCGGCTCGATTCGGCATAGACGGCGTTCACCAGGAATGCCGACCGCACCAGCGCGGTCACCACTCCCATCCGGCCTTCGTCATTCTTCGTGCCCACGCCGCGAGCCTAGCATTTTCGCGCGTTACAGTTCGCAGGACGAACTTCCTGTGCCAGGGGCCGCTCCCGGTTCGCCGGGCCGGGAGCGGCCCGGGAGCTCAGCCGAGGGCGAGGGCGACCAGCCGGTCGTAGCCGCCGTTGAACACGTCCTGGTCGATCGGGCTGTCGCTGTACTGCCAGAAGGTCCAGATGTCCCAGTCGAAGGGCAGCTGGCCGGGGCCGTCCGCGTACCGCGCCACCCAGAGCGGGTTGGTGGTCTTGAAGCCGGCCAGGTTGCCGGTGCACTGCGACCACCACGACGTCGCCGTGTAGATCACCGGCCAGACCCCGGTGCGGTTGTGGTACTGGTCGCTGAAGTCCTTGACCCAGCCGATCATGTCCCACTGGCCGTAGCCGTAGCACGCGGCGCCGTTGGGATTCCATTCGATGTCGAGGGTGCCGGGGAGCGTCTTGCCGTCGGCCGACCAGCCGCCACCGTGATCGACGAAGTAGTCCGCCTGTGCGGCGCCGCCGGACACGTCGGGCCGGGCGAAGTGGTACGAGCCGCGGATCATCCCGACGTCGTAGGAGCCGTTGTACTGCTGCGCGAAGTAGGGGTTCGTGTAGTCGGTGCCTTCGGTCGCCTTGACGTAGGCGAAGCGCTTTCCCTGGCCCCACAGGGAGTTCCAGTCCACGTTGCCCTGCCAGCCGCTGACGTCGATGCCGTAGACGGCGTCCTCGACGCCGAGCGCCGACGCCGTGACCCGCCGCGGGCCGGAGCCGGTGCGTTCGTGCGCGCGCACCTGGGATCCCATCGGATGGTCCGCCTGCCGGATCAGCCCGGCGAGCGCGGGGGCCACGCTCGGGTCCAGCCGTGGCTCGGCGGGCCGGGGTGAACCGGCGGCATTGGCCGTCCCGGTGATGCTGAGCGCGATCAGGGCGGCCGTGCCGAACAGGGCCTGCCATCTCCGTCGGTGTCCGAACATGATCATCGTCCTTTCGGTCCGCTCGCGGCGACCCCCAGACCCGGTCACCGGGGCATCCGTTGCTGAACGACGCATTGTGACTACGTCAGGTGAATTCATTACCCGCGTTCCGGCGGAATGCCCGGTTCCTGTCCGGAACCGGCCAGGAATGCCGCCGAACGGCCTCACTCACCCGAGGGACCGGGGCGTTCGGCGGTCCGGGGTGTCGGTGCCGGACGGGGATCTCGCGTGACCGGAAACGTAACTCGCGTGATCGAAGGCGGAACTCGCGTGATCAGGCGGAGATCTCGCGTGATCGCTCTCGTAACGGCATCGCGGATGCGAGCGACTGCGTGGCGGATGAGGGAAGGGGGACCGCCATGATCGGTTCTCGGCAAGGGTTTCCGGCCCCGGTGTGCCCGTTGTGCGTGCGGTCTTTTCCACCAGGTGCGATCGCCTGTCCGTGGTGTGGTCACCGGTTCACCGCGGCCGGTGGCCCGAACGCGGTGCGCCGCAACGCGACCGGCGCCGGGTTGCTGGCCGGGGGAGCGCTGGTGGCGCTGTCGCCGGTCCTGCCGTGGTTGCGGGCCGTCCCGCCCGGCGCCGTGAGCCTGTTCGACCTGTCGGTGTCCGGGCCGTCCCGCGCCGCGGCGATGCCGGTGGTGCTGGCGCCGGTCGCCGTCGTGGTGATCGGCGTGGTGGCCATGGCGTCCGGCCTGCTGCTGCCGCGGGGCACCGCCGCCCGCGTGACGGCCGGGCTGCTGGCCGGGATCGCCGTGCTCGTCGGCGTGCTGGTGCTGGTGGCGGTGTTCCGGGCGGATTCCGCCGGGGCGGCGCGGATCGGCGCCGGCCCGTGGCTGGCGCTCGCGGGCGCGGCGGTCCTCGCCGGGACGGCGGTGCTGCCGGTTTCCGGGGCCGGCCCGCCACCCGGGTCCGCGCTGCGCCGCCAGTCGGTCCCGATGGTCGGCACGGCGGTGGTGGCCGTGTTCGCGGCGCTGGGGCTCGTCGCGCTGTTCGGCGCCGCCGCGCGGGCACGCGTCGAAGTGCCGGTCGCCGCCATGCCGGGGCCGCCCCAACCGCAGCCGGTCGCCCCCGTCCCGTCGACGACGAGCCCGGCGCCGACACCGGCGACAACGACCGTCCCGCCACCGCCACCGCCGCCACCGACGACGACGGTGACCGCCACCGCGCCGGCGGAACCGGTCAACGATCTCGCCGCGGCGGAGAAACTGGTGCGTGGCAAGGGATATCGACCGGTGCCGAACACGACGTGGCAGCCGGTGTACGGCCTGCACGTCATCGTGGCCGTGCTCGCGGAGACCGGCGACGGCTACGACCAGCGAGCGTTCTTCTTCCACGACTCGCGCGGCTACCTGGGCACCGACACCTCCGGTGCCAGCGCGGGAGTCGCCGAAGTGTGGGCGACCGACGACACCGTTGCCCTGACCTACAGCCTCTACCACGTGGGCGACCCGCAGTGCTGCCCGACCGCGGGCGCGGCGACGGTCCGCTACTTCTGGAACGGCGCGCGGCTGGTGCCGCTGGACCCGATCCCGTCCGACGACTCCCGCGCCGCGGTGAGCAGGCGGTGAGGAGTCGCTTGTCATCGGGATGTCATCGACCGGCCCCTACCGTCGACGGGTGACGATGGCGGAGGAAACCGGGCCGGGCCGGGTGATCGGCGGGCGTTACCGGCTCGTCGGGACGCTGGACTTCGGCGGCATGGGACGGGTGTGGCGGGCGCACGACGAGGTCCTGCGCATCGACGTCGCGGTCAAGGAGGTCTGGCTGTCCCCGGCGATGCCGCCGGAGGAACGGCAGGAACGGCTGGCGAGGGCCGAGCGGGAAGCGCGCAACGCCGCCGCGCTGCGGGATCATCCGCATGTGGTCGCGGTCCACGACGTCGTCGTCGAGGACGACGTCCCGTGGATCGTGATGCGGCTGGTTTCCGGGCGGTCCCTGGAGAAACGCCTCGCCGAGGGGCCGCTGTCCGCCGAGGAGGCGGTCCGGGTCGCCGGTGATCTGCTCGACGCCCTCGAGGCAGCGCACGGCGCCGGGATCGTGCACCGCGACGTCAAACCGGCGAACGTGCTGCTGGCCGAGGACGGGGAAACGCTGCTGGCCGACTTCGGCATCGCGGTGCACCACGCCGACACCACGATCACCGGCACCGGGACGCTCATCGGCTCGGTCGAGTACATGGCACCCGAACGGCTCAACGGCAAGGACGGCCTCGCCGAAAGCGATCTCTACTCCCTCGGGGTGACGCTGTACCAAGCGGTCGAGGGGCTTTCGCCGTTCCGCCGCGGCACTCCCACCGCCACGCTCACCGCGGTCCTGCTGGAGGAGGCACCGGCGCCGGAACACGCCGGCGTGCTCACCACGCTGATCACCCGGCTGCTGGACAAGGATCCCGAGCGGCGCCCGGACATCGCCGGGGCGCGGGCACTGCTGACGGCGTCGGCGACGAAGAAGCTCGACGACACGGCCGACCGGACCGAGAAGCTCGGCAAGCCGGTCAAGGAGACCAGGAAATTCGAGGAGATCACCGGGCCGCCTAAGACCACGTCTCCGGTCCTTGCGGTGAGCGCGGTGGCGGGTCTCGTCGTCGTGGGACTGGTGATCCTGCTCGTCACGCGGGGCGCCGTCAGCTACGTCGCGTCCACCCTCTTCGGGAAGTCGGCGTCGACCAGCTCCTCGGCGAGCGCGACTCCGTCCACCACCGGACGCACCACGCCGAGCACCACCTCGCGGTCGAGCACCACGACCAGCCGGGAACGGACCACCGCGCGCGCCAAGCCGGCGGATCTGGACAGCGCGGCGGGTGACACCACCCCGTTGACGGCGTCGGCGCTGCTAGCGGACTCGTTCACCGACGACAGGAACGTGCGCTACACCCGGACGAACGGCGGCGTCCGCAACTGCGTCACCGAGTACCTGAGCCAGGAGGTGCGGGACATGCTCCGCCGTTCCGGCTGTGACAAGGCCGTCGCCGGGACATACCGGGACAGCTCCGACAAGATGCTGGTCATGGTGTGGGTCGTGCCGATGAAGGACGAGCAGACCGCCCAGACCGCTTACGACGCGCAGGATTCCGGCTCCTGGGGGATCATGTGCCCCGGCAGCGGGCCCGGAGCCGAGATCTGCGACGACAACAAGGACACCAGCCGGGCGACGCGCGGTGCCTACACCCGCCGGACCCACCGCTATCTGGTCCGGTCGACCGCGATGTACATCAACCTCTCGCGCGACAGCGGAGCCAAACCGGCCCTGGTGTCGGCCGCGAGCGCGGCCGTCGACTCGGCGGGGCCGATGAACCATCCCGGCAACCGGTGAGCGCCGGACCGACCTCAGCGTCTATTGTGGACAGTCAATCGTGGCCGATCAGCACGGGATGACGTCGTTGGCCGCGCACCGGACGGCAGCGGCCGGTGCCGTAGCAGGGCACGTGCGCCCACACAGTCTTGCCGTCGCGATGGGGGTCCTGCTCGACGCCCCACGCCGCGGCGAGCCGGTCGACCAGGAGCAGGCCGCGCCCGCGCGGGTCGCGTGCCACCGGCAGCGCCATCATCGGCTGCCGGTAGGTGAGGTCCGCGACCTCGATCCGGACGGCGCACGGGGACACCGACCGCCACAGCTGGATGTGCCGCGGCCCGCCGCCGTGCTCGAAGGCGTTGGCCACCAGTTCGGTGGCGACCAGCAGCACGTCACCGCGGTGGATCTCGCCGAGGCCGGTCAGCTGCCGCGAGGCCCACGCCCGCATCTCGGCCAGCGCGCGAGCCGACGCGTCCCGCAGATCCAGTACCCACGTGCCCGGAAGGACGTCCTCGGCCACTTCGGTCATGGCGGTACTCCTCTCCGGAGACGTGTTCCTCTCGGCTGAAGAGGCGTGCACAGGGGGTATACCCAGAACGGCGAAAATCAATCCGCCCGGCAACGTCGCCGCGCGCCCCGGCGGGCTGACCGGGCACTACCGGCCGAAGGCGGTCAGGAACCGGTCGCGGAACGCGTCCAGCTGCCACACCGGGGCGTGCGGGCCGGGTTTCAGGCCGTCCTGCCAGCCCCAGCCCGAGATCCGGCCCAGCACGGCCGGGTCCTTGGCGAGGAGGGTGACCGGGACGTCGCGCCCGGCGCCCGCGCCGGTGACCACCGGCGGCTGGTGGTCGCCGAGGAAGACGAGGACGAGGTTGTCGTCGCCGTAGGTCCGCACGTAGGAGATCAGGGTGTCCAGCGTGTACTCGAGGGACTTCCCGTACGCGGTTCGAACCCGGTCCGGATCGGGCCACACGGACTCCGGGGCTTCGCCCTGTGCGGGCATCGGGCCGAAGACCGTGCCGTCGCCGACGGCGTTCCAGTCGACGAGCCGGGGCAGCGGAGTCCACGGCGCGTGGCTCGAGACGAGGTCGATCTCGGCCATCACCGGTGCGTGGCCCGGCGCGCGCTCGGCGCGCTGGAAGGCGGAAAGCGTGTACTGGTCGGGCATGGTCGCGTAGGAGAAACCGGGGCCGCGGTAGCCGACGTCGCGGGCGTCGTAGTACGACTCGAAGCCGTAGAACCTTCCCTCCGGCCAGTCACGGGTGTGCGCGGGCACGTCGTGGACCGTCTTCCAGCCCGCGCGCCCGAAAGCGCGGGTCAGGGTGAGCCGGCCGGTCCCGAGCAGTTGCTCGTAGCGTTGCTGGTTGTCGATCCACAGGCCGGACTGCAGCGTCGAATGGGCCAGCCAGCTCCCGCCGCCCGTCGTCGACGAGGTGAGAAAGGCACTCCTGGCACCGAATCCGGCCGCGCGCAGCCGCGCGGTGCCGTCGTCGAGCAAGGCGCCGATCCCGGGTGCGAGCCGAGGATCTTCGAGAGCGACCCGCCCGTAGCTCTCGACGAAGGTGAAGACGACGTCCTTGCCGCGCAACGCGGTGAGCAACCGGTCACCGGGCGTGTCGCGGAACGCGTCGACGCGGACCTCCTCGGCCAGCGGCCGCCGAGCCCGCAGATCGGCGCGCACCTGGCGGAGGTCGTCGTAGGCCAGCGCGGCCGCGCTCCGCGCGGCGACCGGTTCGCCGGGCGCGGCCTGGACCCCGGCCAGATCGCACACGATCCAGACGATCCCGAGCACGGCCACCACCCGCGTCGACGCGGTGCGGCGGCCCACCACCACCCGGCTCAGCCGTCGCACCGCCATCGTCACCAGGACCACCAGGGCGAGCGCGAGCACCAGCACGCCGATCGCCACGGCGATCGCACCCGGCTTCCCGAGGCCGCCTGCCAGGAAATCCAGGCCGCCACGCAGGAAACTCCAGTCGAAGACCGGGTCGAACGGCCGGTCGAGGGCCGCGAAGAAACCCATGTCGAGGATCTTCACCAGGGCCAGCAGCCCGAGCAGGACGCCCAGCACGGTCGCCACCACCCGCCTCGGCCGGGGCGGGAGGACGAGCAGGACGGCGACTCCGACCAGGCCTTCGACCGGGACGCGCACGAACATCGCCGGGGTGAGGTGGCTGATCTCGTTGGGCGCCAGGAGCGCGAAAAGGACGAGCACGAAGGCCGACACCGTGGCCAGTTCTTCGGCACGGGGGAGGCGTCCGTGGCCCGGCACGCGGAGAAAACGAGACGACGGCAAGACCGGACCTTCCCTCCACGCGGCGATATCGGCTGGGCCCCGGCAGCGTCCCGCGCGGCATCGCGGCCCCCGAGAGTAACTACGGCCCGGCGCCGTCGCCGGTTCACCCGGGCACCCGACTGTCCACACCGGACATAGGCCGAACGGACGCGCCAGGGCCCGGCGCGCTGTGCCGGGGCACCCGAGCGGTTAGGCTGCGCGGCGTGTTCCGGGCTGTACGAGTCCGGGCGGGTTCCAGCTCGAAGGAAGTAACAATGGCGCAGAAGGTTCTTGTCCAGATGATGGACGACATCGACGGTGGCGAGGCCAGCCAGACCGTTCCGTTCAGTTTGGACGGTGTGCAGTACGAGATCGACCTGTCGGACGACAACGCCGAAAACCTCCGCGAAGGGCTGGCCCCGTTCCTGGCGGCTTCGCGGCGCGTGGGCGGCCGGAAGGTCCGGCTCGCTGTCGGCCAGTCGGCCGCGGCCGCGACCGCGGCGCCGGCTCCCGTTTCGCAGGCCGACCGGGAGCGCTCCCGCGCGATCCGGGCGTGGGCGCTGGACAACGGCTACGAGGTGTCGGAGCGCGGGCGGATCCCGCGCGAGATCGTCGAGGCGTTCGAGCGGGCGGAGGCCGAGCCCGAGCCGGTGAAGGCGCCGCGCAAGCGGGCTTCCCGGAAGAAGGCGGGCGCCTCCGCGTGACGTCTTGTGGAACGGGCCCCGGCTTCGCGGCCGGGGCCCGTTTCGTCGTGCGGGTCCGGCCGCCGGATGTCGATGGTGGTACCCCGGCCAGTCGGGGGGCTGCCTGGCCGGAGTACCACCACGGCAACAGAGAGGGACCGGGCACCGCTCGGATGACGCCCGGGGCATCGATTCACCCAGAAGTGTGAATGGAAGCCCGCTGACCTGCGGTGCTGCCCGGCTCAGGCGTTCGGGTTGTCCCCGTGGGTCAGGGTCTCCCAGGCCAGGAAGTGGTTGTCGGTCCCGGCCGGCCGGGTGCGCGCCAGCAGGGCGGCCGTCTGCGGCATCGGGACGCCGAGCTGGTTGTGGTAGCGGTTGTAGGCGGTTTCGAGAACCGGCCCCAGGCCCTTCTTGATCTTTCCGCCGCACAGCCAGGACGGCACGGCCGCGCCGAGGTCGTACCCCGCGTGGAACTCCAGCGCCGCCACCATGCGGTCGCGCATCTCGCCGAACAGATCGGGCCCGCCCTGCAGCTTCGCCGTCTCGGCGACGTGGCTCGCCGCGACCAGGCCCCAGCCGGTGTGCCCGAAGTCGCGGCACGTCTCCTGCGCGAGGCCGTCGGCGAACTTCGTCTGCCTGTGCCAGTACTTGACCAGCGCGTCCCGGTCATCGGGCATACCGGGCGCCGCCTTCGGGAGCGCGCCGTCCGCGCTGACGTAGACGTACGCGGGGACGCGGCCCCGCCAGGTGTTCACTGCCTTGTCGTAGGAGGCGCGGTCGTCGAGGAACACCGAGATCCCGACGGCGGCGTCGGTCATGATCAGCTCCCAGTTCCCGTTGGCGTGCGAGCCTTTCAGCAGCGCCGGGAGGTAGACCTTGCGCAGCATCGTGGCGAACTGGGCCTGCTTCGGCGCGGGCCAGGCCGTCGAGGTCGCGCGGACGAGTTCGCCGGCGCGTGCCCAGGAAACCCCGGCCCAGCCGGTCTGCAGGGGCGCGTTGCTCAGCGAATGCTTCGCGATCGTGGCGGCCCACGCGTCCATGAGCTCGACCGCCTTGGCGGCGTAGGCCTCGTTGCCGGTGAGGTACGACATCAGCGCGTCCGTGTAGGCCGCGAGCGCGTCGGTCCGTTCGTCGGTGCAGCCGATGTCCGGCTTCGATCCGGACCCGCACTGCACGTCCGCGATCGGCTTCGGCGTGCGGCTCAGCGAGGCCAGCGGGCTGGCCTTCAGCTGCGCGAAGGCGGACTTCCACGGTTCCGCACCGGCGTCGATCTTCTGCCGGACGAAATCGAGGCTCTGCTTGGTGTCGGACACGCCAGGATGCGTGAAGGACGCGGGCGCGGCGGCGCGCGCGATCGCCGGCGCGCCGAGCGCGGACGGCCGCGTCAGCGCGACGACGCCTCCCGCGACGATCAGCGCGACGACCGCCGCCCACAGCACGACGTGACCACGGTTGACCAGGTGCAGGCGGGGCTGCCCCATGGAGCTCTCCCTCGGGTTGGCGGGTGCGGCGCGGACCGCCAAAATACATCGGACTACTGCGCGGGATCTAGTGCGGCTGATCGTCCTGAACACGGGGATTAGCCGGAAATAGATCAGATGTCTACCCTGCCCCGTGATGCGAAGTTCGGGGTGTGGGACAGTCGGCCCGACGTGTGTCACCTGCCGCATCGGGGCTGGTCCCGGGCTGTGATAACTTGAAACGAACTGGGGCATCTGTGCGAAAGCTAATGCTGCGCGGTGTCCCGTCGAGGGGCCGGTAGCTCAGTTGGTTAGAGCAGGGGACTCATAATCCCTTGGCCGTCGGTTCGAGCCCGACCCGGCCCACGAGACGGGGCTTGCTGTTCGCAAGCCCTTCGGGCCTGCTCCCGGTGTCCGCAGTGTCTTCCCGGGGGATGACCCCCGGACCCCCAGCACGCAAAGCGGGTCGCCTTGGGTGGTTGGCGTGGGTCGCCTCGGGTGGTTCGTGCGCCGAGACGGTGACTTCACTCTGATAGCGGCTCTTGGGCTGGTTGTTGCTGGATATGAAGCGTCCACTTCGGACATAGGTTGGCGTGTGGTGGGAACGGGTCGCGGGGGTTGGCGGCAATGGGCTATTACCACGGGTGGGGAGTGTGCGGTAGCGGAGTCGGGCTACTGTTTCGCGAGTTCGTGTGGGGTATTCCGCGCTCAGCGCCGCAAAACTGCCGCGTCGTGCGAAGACTGTGCCCGATCTTCATTCGAAGATTGACCGAAAGCGCAGTGTGCTCAAGTATTGCGGAACGACTGGGTTGTCCGTGTACACTCGCCGGGCGACAGTCCGGTGTGGCCTGGTGGGAGGCGTTTGCGGGGTGCGGTGGATACCGTCTCCCCAGTCGGCCGGCAGTGGCCTGCCGCTGCATGTCCAAGGCATCGGCGAGCGGGTAATCCCGCGCAAGGAACACGTATCCGGTCGGCTCGGAAAGCGGTTTCTCACCCGAACGCCGGTCGCGCTCAGTCCTGCGGTGACGTTTGCCGCGGTGACTGTCACGCGGATCGTGGACGCGGCCGGAACGCGGGGCCACACAGGGCCTGCGGTGCACGGGAAGGCTCGGCCCGGGGAGGATGGCGGGGCTTGGTGCGCGGCAATCGGAGCGCCGCTCGGCCGGCCGGGACCGGGCGACGCGAAACGCGTTCGGTGGTCTTCCGGCGAAAAGCGGAGACCACGGGGGAACAGTTCGGCGCGCTCGCGGCGAATGCCGGACAATTCCTGATCCTTCGCCGCACCGCCACCCGGCCCAAGAATCGTTCATACCAGCCATCCCCTTCCCCACAACCAGGAAAGTGAGCAGCCCATGCATGTCCCGACCCGCACCAGGGTGAGAATGCGGCGGTCTTCGCATGCCTGGCCGAATGTGGCCGCGCGCGTGCTGGCCCTCGCGCTCACCGTCACTCTCACGGCGTCCTGCGGACTGCTCGGTTCGAAGGACCACCCCGCCGCCTCCGGGCAATTGCCGGTGCTGCGGGTGGCGACCATGCCACTGGTCGACCTGGCGCCGCTGCATCTGGGCATCGAAGACAAAACCTTCGCCGCCGAGGGCGTCGATGTCCGGCTCGAACCGGCAGGCAGTGGCCAGGCCGGACTCGCCAAGCTGCTGGCCGGTGAGGTCGACATCGCCTACTCCGGCGATGTTCCGGTCGTGCTCGCGCAGAGCAAGAATCCCGCACTCGGCCTCAGGATCGTCGCGACCGCCTCGTCGGCGAGCCCGCACTCGACCGCGGTGATGGTCCGCGACAAGAGCTCCATCAAATCCCTCTCGGATCTCGAGGGGAAACGGATCGCGATCAACGGGCGAGGCGGCGTCAGCGACACCCTCACCATGGCGGTGATGGACGAGCACCACGTCGCCTACGACTCCGTCCGCTGGATGGAGATGGGATTCCCGAACATGGCCGGGGCGTTGTCCCACGGCGACGTCGACGGCGCGTTCCTCACCGAACCGTTCGTCACCTCGGCCGCGAAACAGGGAGCCATCGCCATCGCCGACCCCGCTTCCGGAGCCACCGAGAACTTCCCCATCTCCTGCTATGCCACCACGGCCGCGAAGGCGGGGAGCAACGCGGCGGCGATCACGGCGTTCCAGCGTGGCCTGCGCCGGGCATCGGAAAAGGCGCGCACGGACCGCCGGTCCATCGAACGGATGGTCATCTCCCACGCCCAGGTCGACCAGGACACCGCCGCGCTGCTCGCGATGCCGGCGTTCGGCAGTGTGCCCTCGGCCACCGAGATGCAGCGCGTACCGGACCTGCTGTACAAATTCCACGTTCTGCAGGAGAAATTCACCATCGCACCGCTGATCCTGCCGCAACCCTCGTGACATCGGACGGCCGGGTAAAACTTTTAGCGGCCGAGAGCGACGAGTGTACCCGGGCAGGGGGGGGCGGC
>NZ_JBHYIQ010000033.1:0-44506 GCF_042739895.1 Amycolatopsis sp. NPDC059021 | reverse complement strand
GACCCCAGCACCAGCGCGGGCACGCACAGCGGCAGGTTGATCAGGAAGATCCACAGCCAGCCCGGCCCGGCGGCGATCAGCCCGCCCAGCGGCGGGCGGCCGCGCGCTGTCGCCCCCGACACCCCCGGGGGCGCGCCCCGGGGGGCGGTGGCCCCAGCCCCCCGCCCCCGGCAACAGTGCCGGAGCTCTGTCGGATCCGCCATCGGTGTCACGCAGACGTTCTCTTCGCCGCAGCCTGTTGACTGTCGTTCATTACATTTGTAATGTAACCGGCGTCCGGGGTGCGCGGAAGGAGACCGCATGGCGAGCCGGAAGGGGCAGCGGGCGCCCGCCGAGATGAAGCGCGCGCTGCAGCGTGCCGCCGTCGAAGTCGTCGCGCGGGAAGGGATCCGCGGGCTGACGTACCGTGCCGTCGCCGGTGCCGCCGGCGTCACCACGGGCGCGGTGCAGCATCACTTCTCGTCCATCGACGACCTGCTGCGCTCGTCGCTCGACTGGGTGCTCGAGGAGAGCGCCGAAAATGGTCTCCTCGGCGCGCGGGCGGGGATCTTCGCGGGCGGGCCGGACGTGCGGAAGCGCTTCGCCGAGAGCGCCGACATCCAGATCTTCCAGTACCGGCTGGTCGTCGAATCCGCCGGGCGGGCGGAGCTGCGGCCGGGCGTGCAACGGCTGTACGAGAGCTATTTCGGTGCGGTGGCGAAAGATCTCGCCTCGATCGGGGCTTCGCCGGACGACGGGCTCACCTCGCTCGTCTACTACGCGCTCGACGGGATGTTCCTGCATCAGGTCGCCGATCCCGAGGCCGACCCCGGCGCGGCGCTCGACGCGCTGCGCACACTGCTGAAGGCGAGCGGCGCCGCGAAAACGTCCATCGTGGACACCTGACCTCTCCTCGCCGCTGTTCGTCAACCACCCGCGTGTCCACTGTCGACACGCGGGTAGTGATCATTTCCTTGTGTGGCAAAGGAAAACTCCGGGTAACGAGGTGAACTCGCCGCGGTTTGGGTGTTGACTTCATCAACACTTGAGTTCAGACTCGGCGCATCGAGGTGCCAAGCTCCACCGGGCGGCGCACCCGATCGCGTTCCTCGGCCACCACGGCCCGAATCTCCGCTGTGAAAGGCGTTCCGATGTCAGACACCGCTGTCGCGACCCTACTGATCGAGGGGCGCTGGGCTGCCGCGCCCTCGTCCTTCGACGTTGTCGACCCCGCGAGTCTCGAGGTGATCGGCCAGGCTTCGGACGCCGGACCCGAGCACGCTCGTTCCGCCCTCGACGCGGCCTCCGCCGCCTTCCGCGGGTGGGCCGAAACGGATCCCGAGACGCGCGGCGGTTACCTGCGTGCCGGGGCGGCCACCATCCGTGCCCGGCGTGACGAACTTGCCCGCTTGCTCAGCCAGGAAAACGGAAAGCCGCTGGCCGAAGCGGCGGGCGAGCTGGCGGGCGCCGCGCGCATGCTGGAGTGGGCCGCGGAGGAGGGCCGCCGCGCCAACGGGCGCGTGACCCCGGCGAACGCGGTGGGTCCCGGCCTGGTGTTGCGCAGTCCTGTGGGCCCCGTACTGGCCATCACGCCGTGGAACTTCCCGGCCAGCATGCTCATCCGCAAGGTCGGTCTCGCGCTGGCGGCGGGATGCCCGGTGATCGCGAAACCCGCCGAGCAGACACCGCTGATCGCCACCGCCCTGCTCCGGATCCTGCAGGAAACCGGCCTGCCCTCGGGCGTGCTCCAGTCCCTGACCACGACCCGGCCCGCGGAACTGGTCGACACCCTGCTCGCCGACCGCCGGCTGCGGAAGGTGAGCTTCACCGGGTCGACGGAGGTCGGCCTGGGACTGTTGCGCCGCACCGGTTCCGTGCTGCGCCGGACGTCGCTGGAGATGGGCGGTCATTCCCCGGCGATCGTCTTCGCGGACGCCGATCTCGAAGCCGCCGCGTCCGGTGTCGTGACCGCGAAGTTCTTCAACGCCGGGCAGAGCTGCACCGCGGTGAACCGGCTGTATGTGCACGAGAGCGTCCGCGACGACCTTCTGGCGTTGATCGAGAAGAAGACGGCGGCGCTGCGGCTCGGGCGCGGGGACACCGAAGGCGTCGCGGTGGGGCCGTTGATCGACGAGGCCGGGATCGCGAAGGTCGAGCGTCAGGTCGCCGACGCCGTCGAGAAGGGAGCGCGGGTACTCGTCGGCGGAAGCCGGTGGGAGCCCGAGGATTCGGCTCTGCGCGGTCACTTCTTCCAGCCGACCATTCTCCTCGACGTCACTCCCGACATGCTGATCTCCCGGGAGGAGACGTTCGGCCCCGCGCTGGCTGTGTCGACGTTCTCGGACGACGAAGAAGCCGTCGCTCTCGCCAACGCGACGGAATACGGCTTGGCCGCGTACGTGTTCGGTGCCGACCTCCGGCGCGTCTGGCGCGTCCTCGAGCGGCTCGACTTCGGTGTGATCGGCGT
The DNA here is from genome assembly GCF_042739895.1 of Amycolatopsis sp. NPDC059021. Taxonomy (NCBI): domain Bacteria; kingdom Bacillati; phylum Actinomycetota; class Actinomycetes; order Pseudonocardiales; family Pseudonocardiaceae; genus Amycolatopsis; species Amycolatopsis sp. NPDC059021. Next base: position 42,060 of record NZ_JBHYIQ010000033.1, on the reverse strand, counting down.
GAACGACCCCGCTCCCGTGCGCCCGGAACTCCCGTTCGGTGGGCAGAAGAACTCCGGCCAGGAACGCGAAGGCGGCAGCGAAGGCATCGAGGCCTACACCGAGGCCAAGGCCGTCGCGCTGCGTTTCTGAACCACCCGCTTCCGACCGTCCACATCGGAAAGGACCTCGATGACCAGCACACTGTCCACACCGGAACTGTCCGAACTGGACCGGAGCACCCTGATACATCCGCACACGGTGATCGGCGCGCCCGCCGAACCGCTCGTCCTCGAACGCGGCGAGGGCGCGCTGCTCTGGGACACCGACGGCCGCCAGTACATCGACGGCACCTGCGGCCTGTGGCAGTGCCCGGTCGGGCACGGGCGCGCCGAACTCGCCACCGTCGCCGCCGAACAGATCGGCAGGCTGGAGTTCTTCTCGTCCTTCGGGGACTACTCGAACGCCCCGGCCATCCGGCTCGCCGACCGGCTGCTGAAGCTCGCCCCCGAAGGGCTCGAACGCGTCTTCCTCACCAACGGCGGTTCCGAAGGCAACGAGACCGCGATCAAGCTCGCCCGCCTCGCCCACCACCACGCGGGTTCGCCGGAGCGCACGGTCATCCTCGCCCGCACCGGCGGCTATCACGGCATGGGCGGCGGCTCCCTGGCCGCGACCGGCATCGACGGACTGCGCGCGGGTTTCGGCCCGCTGCTGCCGGACGTCGAATGGCTGGGCAAACCGCACGGCATCGAGCACGGCCCGGACGCGACCGATCTCCTCGTCGCCGAGTTGGAACGGCGCATCGAGGAGATCGGCCCGCACCGCATCGCCGCGTTCATCGGCGAACCCGTCCTCGGCGTCGGCGGTATGGTCCCGCCGCCGGAGGGTTACTGGCCGCGAGTGCAGGAAGTGTTGCGGCGGCACGGAATCCTGCTCATCGTGGACGAGATCGTGACCGCCTTCGGCCGGACCGGCCACTGGTTCGGCAGCGACCACTTCGGCATCGAACCGGACATGATCGTGCTCGCGAAGGGCATCACCAGCGGCTACATCCCGATGGGCGCGGTGCTGATCGGGCGCCGGGTGCTGGAGCTGGCCGACGGCGCGACCTTCTTGCACGGGTTCACCTACAACGGCCATCCGGTCGGGGCGGCGGTGGCGCTGGCCAACATCGACATCATCGAGCGGGAGAACCTCCCCGAGCGCGCCCGCGTCCTCGGCGCGCGTCTCCGGGAGCGGCTCGAACCGCTCACGAAGCTCCCGCACGTACGCGAGGTACGCGGGGTCGGCTTGATGCTCGGCATCGAATTCGACGGCGTGCCCACCGCGTCCGTCCAGTCCGGCTGCCGCGCGGACGGCGTCGTGGTCCGCGCGTCGGGCGCCAGCATCGTGCTCTCCCCGCCACTGGTGATCACCGAGGAGCAGCTCGACACCCTTGCCGACGTCCTGTGCCGCCACGTCGCGGCAGCCGCGGGCTGAGGGAGGCATCGTGCGACGCCGGATACCAGCGCTGTTGTCCGCGGCGACGCTCCTCCTGGCCGCCGGATGCGCCGTCTCCGAGGGCGGCGAGAACTCCCTCGTGTTCGTCTCCTACGGCCAGGGCGCCTACCAGGCGGGCCAGCGCTCGGCCTGGTTGAACCCGTACACGGCCAAGACCGGGACCACGGTCACGATCGACGGCCCGTCCAGCATGGCCAAGCTCAAGGCGATGGTCGAGGCGGGCAAGGTCACCTGGGACGTCGTCGACACCGAGGCGTCGTCGGCGGCTCAGGCGTGCGGCACCCTGGTCGAGCCGGTCGACATGGGACCGCTGGCCGCGGCGTTCCCCCGGGACACGCTGACGCCCTGCGGCATCCCGGACGCGTTCTTCGGTATGACGCTGATGTACAACGCGAACGTCTACGGCGATCACCCGCCGTCCCGGCTGGCCGATTTCTTCGACCCCGCCAAGTTTCCCGGGCGGCGGATCATCTACGGCAACGATCCGAGCGTCGGCACACTGGAGGCGGCGCTGCTCGCCGACGGCGTCCCGAAGGACCGGCTCTACCCGCTCGACGTGCCGCGTGCGCTGGCGATGTACGACCGCATCCGGCCCGAGCTGTCGATCAGCGACACCTACGGCGATCAGCAGCAGCGCATGGCCGGGGGACAGGCGGATCTGGCGCTCATCGTCAGTGCCCGCGCCTATTCGCTGCTGAAGACCGGGGCCACCAACTGGAAGGTGGTCTCCGGGGTGCCGATCCCGGTCACCTGGGACGTTCTGGTGGTACCCAAGGGATCCCGCCGCGCGGAGGAGGCGAAGCAGCTGATCCGTTACGCCGCCGAACCCGCGCAATCGGCGGCGTTCGCCGAGCGGGCCGGGGTGGGCCCCGCGAACTCGGCGGCGAAACCCCGCTACCCGGAAATCGCCCGTGCTCTGGACATCTGGGGGGACGACAAGGAGGACCTGCGCGTGCTCAGCGATGTGAAGTGGTGGGCGGCCAACCGGACCAGGGTCGTGAAGACCTGGTCGGACTGGAAAACCGGATGACCGCCGTGGTGCCGGGAAGAGCGACTCGCCGCGTCGCCGCGTCCTGGCTGTTGTTCCCCGCGGCGGCGGTCCTGCTGGTGTTCTTCTGTTACCCGCTGGCCGTGATCCTGTGGCGCAGCTTCTCGGAGCCGGATTTCGGCGTCGCCAACTACGTGGCCGTGCTCGGTGACAAGGTGCAGATCCGCGTCGTGCTCCGGACCCTGCGGACGGCGTTGATCATCACCGCCGCGACGCTGGTCATCGCCTATCCCTACGCCTACGCGATGAGCCGCGTGGGCAGGCGGGCCCGCGGTCTCCTTACGCTGCTGGTGCTGATGCCGTTCTGGACCAGCGTCATGGCCCGCAACTTCGCCTGGTACGTACTGGAACAGCGGGGCGGGGTGATCGAAAAGCTCTTCGACACCGTCGGCATCCACGGGATGAGCCTGCTCGGTTCGGTCGCGGGGGTGACCGTCGCGATGGTGCAGGTGATGCTGCCGTTCATGGTGCTGCCGCTGCAGAACACCATGCTGGGCATCGATCGCAGCCTGCTCCACGCCGCGCGCAGCCTCGGCGCTCGTGGGCCCGTCGCGTTCCTGCGGGTGTACCTGCCGCTGTCGATGCCCGGTGTACTCGCGGGGGTTTCGGTGGTGTTCATCATGTCGCTGGGCTTCTACCTCACCCCGGCGCTGCTCGGCACGCCACAGCAGGCGCTCGCCGCGCAGGTGATCGGTACCCGCGTCAACGATCTGCTCGACTTCGCGGGCGCCGGCGCGCTGGGCGCGATCCTGCTCGTGCTCACGTTGATCGTGCTCGCGGTGATCAGCCGGATCGCCGCGCCGCTCGGCAGCAGCATGACGGGAGGTGCGGACCGTGGCTGACTCCGTCACCCGCGTAGCCCGCAAGGAACGCACCCTCGGTGTGGGACTGCGGATCTGGGTCGTGCTCGTGGGGTTCGTCCTGATCGCGCCGACGCTCGTGGTCATCCCGATGAGCTTCGGCGCGGGCTCGACCTTCCAGTTCCCGCCGGACGGCTGGTCACTCCGGTGGTACGGCGAGTTCTTCGGCAGCAAGCAGTGGCTGGGGTCGCTGGCCAACTCCGTCCAGGTGGCGCTGCTGGCGGCCGCACTCGCGACCGTGCTCGGTGTCGCCGCGGCGTTCGGGCTCGACCGGGCCCGCTTCCGCGGCCGAGGCGCGGTCCGGCAACTGCTGATGGCGCCGATGATCCTGCCCGGCATCGTCGTGGCGGTCGCGGTCTACGGGGTTTTCCTGCGCTGGCAGCTGAACGGCACCATGCTCGGCTTCGTGCTGGCCCACACGGTGCTCGGCGTGCCGTTCGTGATCACCTCCGTGCAGACCAGCCTCACCGGCTACGACCCCGTCATGGAACGGGCGGCCGCCAGCCTCGGCGCCAACCGGTTCACGACCCTGCGGAAGGTGGTCCTCCCGCTCGTCGCGCCCGGGGTGACGTCCGGCTTCGTGTTCGCCTTCGCCACGTCGTTCGACGAGGTGGTCATCGCCCTTTTCCTGCAGACACCGGACATCAAGACGCTGCCGGTGAAGATGTACGAGTCGATCGTGCTGGAGATCGACCCGACCATCGCCGCCGCGTCCAGTCTCATCGTCGTGTTCACGACGGTCCTGTTGCTCGTGCCCCAGTTCCTTCGCCGACGGAGCCACCATGACTGACGAACACCGCGGAATCATCACTTCGCACGTGACCAAGGCGTATCCCGGCGTCGGCCGTCCGGCGGTGGACGACGTGTCGCTGCACATCGCGGACGGCGAGTTCATGACCTTCCTCGGGCCGTCCGGGTCCGGGAAGACCACGATGCTCTCGATGATCGCCGGGTTCACGCCGCTCACCGCCGGGTCGATCACCGTCGACGGCCGCGAGATCTCGCGCCTCAAACCGCATCGGCGCGATCTCGGCGTGGTGTTCCAGCAGTACGCGCTCTTCCCGCACATGACCGTGTCCCGCAATGTCGCGTTTGGACTTTCCCGACGTGGACGGCCGCGTGCCGAGATCGACCGGCGGGTCGCGGAGGCGCTGGAGATGGTCGGCCTTTCCGCGGTCGGCGACCGCTTCCCCCGGCAGCTCTCCGGCGGGCAGCAGCAGCGGGTGGCGCTCGCCCGCGCCGTGGTCTACGAGCCGAGGGCGCTGCTCATGGACGAACCGCTGGGAGCACTGGACAAGAAGCTGCGCGACCAGCTCCAGCGGGAGATCGCGCGGATGCACCGGCAACTCGGCATGACCTTCCTGTTCGTGACCCACGACCAGCAGGAGGCGCTCACGCTTTCGGACCGGATCACGGTGTTCAACGAGGGCCGCGTCGAACAGGTCGGTACGCCGGAAGATCTTTACGAGCGGCCGGAAACGCTCTTCGTCGCGCAGTTCATCGGCGAGTCCAACGCGCTGCGCCTCACTCCGGGCGAGGTGACGATCGTGCGTCCCGAACGTGTGACTCTGTACGCGGAGACCGACGTCCCGGCCGGTCACCAGCGTGCCGGCGCGGTGGTCACCGACGTCGTCTACGTCGGCGACCACAGCCGGGTCTGGCTCCGCTACGGCGACGGCACCCGCGGTTGCGCGATCCTCTCCGCCGGTGCGGTCCACGAGCATCGGCCCGGCGCCGACGTCGTGGTGGCCTGGCATCCGGAACACCAGGCCGTCGTCCCGGACCCGGCTGGCATCGATGTCTTCGCCGACAAGGTGGCGTCATGACCGATTTGCTGCTGCGCGGCGGGATCGTCCGCACCTTCGACGGTCCCGGGGTCGTGAGCGCGGTGCTGATCCGCGATGGTGTCGTGCACGCCGTGGGGGACGACGAGACGGTGTCCGCGGCCGCGAACTCCGGCGCCCGAGTGGTTGAGCTGCAAGGGAAAACGGTCGTCCCGGGGATCAACGACGCGCATCTGCATCTGGCCTGGCACGCACTGAGCGGTCCGGAGTTCTGCGTGGACCTCTCGGCCGCCGGCGACCTGGCCGCCGTCGCCGCGGCGCTGGCCACCGCACCGGACGGCGAGTGGATCGTCGGCCGCGGCTGGCGGGAGACGACCATCGCGGAGTTCGCGGCGGGTGACGCCGTTCCGTCCCGTGCCTGGCTGGACGGGGTCACCGGTGATCGTCCGGCGGTGCTTCACCACGCTTCGTCGCATTCGGTGTGGGCCAACAGCGCCGCGCTGCGCCGGGCCGGGATCACCGCCGGCACCCCGGATCCGCCCGCCGGAGAGATCGTGCGCGACGAGCGCGGCGAGCCGGCCGGGATGCTCGTGGAAAGCGCCCAGGATCTGGTGGCGCGGCTGATTCCACGGCCCGGCAGGGAAGAGCGGCTCGACGTGATCGTCCGTGCGATGCGGCGTCTCAACGAACTCGGCGTCACCAGCGTGACGGATCCGATCGTGACCCCGGAAATGTGGCGGGACTACCAGGACCTGCACGCCGCGGGCAGGCTGACCGTGCGGGTCAACGCGCTCCTGCACTGGGACTGGCCTTCTCCCACCACTTCGGCAGCGAGCCTGCGCCGTGCGCTGGAGAGCGCGTCGTTCGGCGGTGACGACCTGCTGCGCGCCGGGGGCATCAAACTGTTCGCCGACGGCGTGCCGACCCATTGCACGGCGTGGATGCACCATCCTTACCCGGACGGCAGCCACGGCGATCTCGTCACCGTGGGGGACAGCGCCGAGTCCAGAGTGGACGAACTGCGTGCGCTCGTCGCGGCGGCTCACCGGAAACGCGTCCAGGCGCAGGTGCACGTGACCGGCGATCGCGCCGCCGACGCCGTGGTGGACGCCATCGAGGCCGCGGCGGCCGCCGACCCGTGGCCGGCGGCACGACATGTGCTGATCCACGGCACGTTCCTCTCGCCCGCGGTCCACGAACGGTTGGCACGGCACGGAATCGGCGTCATCACCAGCTCGCTCATGCGCACCTACAGCGGCCCGTCGATGGTGCGCACCGTCGGCGAAGCGCAGTGGGCGCGGGCTTTCCCGGCACGCGCCTTGCTGGACCACGGCGTGTCCACTGCGGACAGTTCGGACGCGCCGGTCACCCAGCCCGACTGGCGGCGCGGCGTCGCCACCTTCACCGGCGTGCCCGGCCCGAATCCCTTCGGGCCACCGGCGCCCCCCGACCGGCTGAGCCGGGAGGAGGCGCTGCGGCTGTGGACGTCGGGGCCCGCCTGGACGGAGAACGCCGACGCGGTCAAGGGCACGCTGGCCCCCGGACGGCTGGCTGACCTGGCCGTACTCGACGCCGACCCCGTGACCGCCTCCGCCGCCGAACTCCTGAACCTGCGGTCGGTACTGACCATCGTCGGCGGCCGCGTCGTGCTGGGCTGAAGGGGACTTTCCTCGCACCAGATGAGCTGAAGGGGACTTTTCTCGCATGTTACGAGACGAAAGTCCCCTTCAGCTCTTGTGGACGGTCGCGGTCCAGCCGTCTTCGAGCAGGGCGAAGATCGTCCGGACGTCGCGTTCCGGCTTGGGGCGCCGGTAGACGATGTCGCCCGCTTCGAGCGCGAACCGCGCCAGTGCCGTGCAGACGACGTCGTCCGCGGGCGCGCCGAGGTCCTCGGCGATGGCGCCCGCCAGCGCGGTCTCGTGGCGCAACCACATGTGACGGCTGTATTCGACCAAAGCCGGGGTTTCCTCGACCATCCGGAGGAACGCGGCGACTTCCGCGTTCCCGTCGGCCATGACCGCCCGGTGCCGGAAGTACTCGCACAGCGCCCCCGGGATCGACTGCCCGGCGGGCCGGTCGCGGACCGCCGCGACGAGCGCGGCCTCGATGTCGTCTTCGAGGTCGAAGACCAGGGCCTCCTTGCGCGGGAAGTGTTTGAACAACGTGGTCACGGCCACGTCGGCGGCGTCGGCGACTTCCTTGACGCTGACGTTGTCGTAGCCGCGCTCGAGGAACAGCTTCAGCGCGGCGTCGGCCAGTGCCTGGCGGGTCTGGGCCTTCTTCCGCTCCCGGCGGCCGATCGGTTCGTTCACCCGCTCACCTTAACCCAACGCGCAGCGAAGTCAAAAAGCTAGTGATTGCACTTTTGAAGTGAGTGTGGTCTTCTGGGGGCATGGACACCACCACTCGTATCGCCGTCGTCGGCGCGGGGCTGGGCGGCCTCGCCTGCGCCCGCGGGCTCCAGCTCCACGGCGGCTCGGTCACCGTCTTCGAACGGGAGCCGTCACGGCACGCCCGTTCGCAGGGCGGCACCCTGGACCTGCACGCCGACACCGGCCAAGCCGCCCTGCGCGCCGCGGGCCTGTTCGACCGGTTCCACGCGCTGGCCCGGCCCGAAGGCCAGGAGCAGCGCACACTCGACCCGGTCACGACCGAACTGCTGCGGCACGACCAGCCCGCCGAAACCGACGACTACGCGCCCGAAATCGACCGCGGCCAGCTGCGGGACATGTTCCTCGACTCACTCACCGAAGGCACTGTCCACTGGGGACACACCGTCACCGGCGTCGAGGCGCTGGGCGACGGCACCGCAGGACTCCTCTTCGCCGACGGCACCACGCAGGACTTCGACCTGGTCGTCGGGGCGGACGGCGCCTGGTCCCGGGTCCGCCCAGCGGTTTCCGCCGCAACGCCCGCGTACACCGGCAACACCCTCGTCGAGACGTACCTCGACGACGTCGACACCCGGCATCCCGCGCTGGCGCGGCTGATCGGGAACGGGACCATGGTCGCGAGTTCGGGCGGCAAGGCGGTGATCGCCCAGCGCAACAGCGGCGGCCACGTCCGCGTCTACGCCGATCTGGCGGTCCCGGCCGACTGGCACGTCACCGCCGGTCTGGATCTCGGTGACGCCGAGGTCGTGCGCGCGTACCTGCTGCGCGAATTCGACGGCTGGCACGACGATCTGCTCGGCCTGCTGCGCGAGAGCGAGGGCGGGTTCGCCAACCGCCCGCTACACGTGCTGCCGGTGGGCCACACCTGGGCACACATTCCCGGGATCACCCTGCTCGGCGACGCCGCGCACCTCATGCCGCCGGTCGGTGTCGGGGCCAACCTCGCCATGCTCGACGGCACCGCCCTCGCGGACGCGATCGCCGCGCACGCCGTTCTCGACGACGCGGTCCGTGCCTACGAAGACGTCCTGATCCCGCGCTCTGCCGCGGCCGCTCAGGCCGCCGCCGAACTGATGGAGGTACTGGGGGAGGACGCGCCCGTCGACGTGGACGCGATCCGCAGGCAGCTCAACGACCGGATCCTGAACGCGCGGTGAGGGCCGGGCCGAGGCTGTTCTCCCGCAGCGCGGACGCGGGAATGCCGAGCAGGAGGATGACCCCGCCCAGCACGACCACCCCGGCGCTGATCTGCAGGCCGAGGTCCAAGGAGCCGGTGGTCGTCTTGATCCAGCCGAGCAACGCCGGGCTGGTGGCCGCGGCGAGCGAACCCATCGTCGTCACCATGGCGATGCCGCTCGCCGCGGCCGGGCCGGAGAGATAGATCGACGGAATGGAGTAGAAGACGGTCAGGCCGGAGTAGTGCGCCGCGGTCATCAGGGCCAGCAACACGATCACGAGGTACGGGTTGCCGCTCACGAACGACAGGCCGATCAGGCAGGCGGCGGCGAAGAACTCGGCGCCCGCCGCGTGCCATCGCCGTTCCAGCGTGCGGTCGGAGTGGCGGCCGACCAGCAGCATGACGCCCATGCCCAGTACCGGCGGGATGGCCGCGAGCAGGCCGATGTCCAGCACGTTGCCGACGCCGGAGCTGTTGATGACGAGCGGCGTCCAGAACGAGACGGCGTTGGCGAGGGTGTAGCAGCCGCAGGACACGAGGCCGAGGATGTAGACCCGGGGATCACGCAGCGCGCGCAGCATCCCGCCGTGCTTCGACCCGGCCTGTTTGCGGTCCTGGTCGGCGCCGAGGTCGTCGGCGATCGCCTGCTTCTCGGGCTCGCTCAGCCAGCGCGCCTGTGCCGGTTTGTCCTGGAAGAACAGCATGACCAGCACGCCGAGCACGATGGGAGGAAGCGCTTCCAGTGCGAACAGCCACTGCCAGTCCTTCAGGCCGAGTGCGCCGCCGAGGGTGTGCATGATCCACCCGGACAGCGGCGGGCCGAGGATGCCCGACAGCGGGACGCCGAGGAAGAACAGCGCGGTCATCCGGGTCCGCCGGGCCGAGGGGAACCACTGCGCGAGGTAGAACAACGCGCCGGGGAAGAACCCGGCTTCGGCGACGCCCAGCAGGAAGCGGGCGACGTAGAACAGCGCCGGCGTGGTCGCGAAGACGGTCAGGAAGGTGACCACGCCCCACGACACCATGATCCGCACCAGCGTCTTCCTGGCGCCGATCCGGGCGAGCAGCATGTTGCTCGGCACCTCGAAGAGGATGAAGCCGACGAAGAACAGTCCGACGGCCAGGCCGTAGACGCCTTCGCTGAACCCGAGGTCGGCCTTCAGCCGGACCTGCGCCACGCCGACGTTGGTCCGGTCGATGAAGCTCACCACGTAGCAGGCCAGCAGCAACGGCATGATCCGCCACGCGACCTTGCGGTAGAGCGGGTCGCGGGGAACGGCGGGGCCGCCGTGGGAAGTCGACGTCACTGTCTCACTCCGGGATCGAGAGGAAGGCACACGCCTCCGGTGCCGCCCCGAGTCTCGATCCGAGTGTTGAGAATGTCAACACCCGGTTTCCGGGTCGCGGTCCCGGACGGTGGCCTAGAATCGCCGGATGACCACGCTGCTTTCCATCTCCGAGCTGCTGTCCTACCGGATGCACCGGGTGGCCAACGCGATCTCCCGCAGTGCCGCGACCCGGTACCGCCGCGACTTCGACGTCAGCCTCGGTGAGTGGCGCACACTGGCCCTGCTGGGCGAGGATTCCCCGCTCACACTGAACAAGCTCGCCGCGCGGGCCGGGCTGGACAAGGCGCAGATGAGCAGGGTGGTGGCCAAACTGGACGAACGCGGGCTGCTGGTCCGGGAGTCCGGTGCCGGGCGCAGCACGCGGCTGTCGCTGAGCCGCAGGGGGAAATCCCTCTACCAGGGGCTGATCGAGGCGGCCAACGAGCGCAACGAGGCGTTCCTGGTCTGCCTGACCCCGGCCGAGCGCGAGGCACTGGATTCGGCGCTGGACAAGCTCGGCAAGCTCGCGAAGGTGCTGGAGGGTCAGCAGTCTCTCTAAGTGTTGACATTATCAACACTACTCGGGTAGTCCTGGGGTGAATGATCCTCAGGAGGTGGACCGATGGCAGACCGTGTGACGATCTGCGAGTGCTTCGCCCGCGACGGGCTGCAGCACGAGACCGGGTTCGTGCCCACGGAAACCAAGCTCGACCTGCTCGCCGCCTTCACCGCGGCGGGATTCCGCCGCATCGAGGCCACGAGCTACAGCCACCCGCGTCACGTCCCCGCGTTCGCCGACGCTTCCGACGTCCTCGCCGGCCTTCCCCGGCGCGACGGCGTCGCGTACAAGGCGACCTGCCCCAACCCACGGGCCGTGCAGCGCGCGATCGCCGACCTCGACGCCGGTCGCGGCGCCGAGGAGCTGAGCTTCCTGGTTTCGGCGACCGAGGGGCACACCGAGCGCAACCTGCGGACCACCCGCGCCGCCCAGTGGGCGAACGTCGCGGAGATGTCCCGGCTGGCGCAGGGGAAGTTCACCGTGGTCGGGGTGGTTTCGGTCGCGTTCGGCTGTCCCTTCGAAGGGGCCGTCGACCCCGGCTCGGTCGTCGCCGACATCGTCCGCTTCGCCGAACTCGGCGCCGGCCTGATCACCTTGGGCGACACCATCGGCGCCGCGACGCCCAGGACCGTCGCCGATCTCTACCGGCGGATCGAGCGGGCCGGGGTCGAAGTCCCCGTAGTCGCGCACATGCACAACACGCGCGGGACCGCGCTCGCCAACTGTGTCGCGGCGCTGGACGCGGGCTGCCGTCACTTCGACACGGCCTTCGGCGGCGTCGGCGGTCATCCCGCCCGGATCGCCTACGGACAGGGGCTCACCGGGAACGCCTGCACCGAGGACCTGGTCGCCCTCTTCGAAGCGATGGGCGTCGACACCGGGCTCGACGCCGACCGCGTCGCGGCGGCCTCCGAACTCTGCGAGCGGGCGCTGGGCCGCGAGCTCTACAGCATGATCGCCAAGGGGAGGAAGGAAAAACTCGATGCCTGAGGTACTGCTCAGCGAAGACGATGGGGCGGTGCGCGTCCTGCGGCTCAACCGTCCCGGAAAACTCAACGCGCTCAACACGGAGCTCACCCAGGCCCTGCACGACGCGCTGCTCGAAGCCGACCGCGATCCGGAGGTCCGCGCGCTGGTACTGGCGGGCAGCGGACGCGGTTTCTGTGCCGGTGCCGACCTTTCCGAGTTCGGGCACCTCACCCCGGACAACCCCGCCGCCGTCCTGGATCGCGCCGAACTGACCAGCCGGACGCAGTCCCTGCTGCGCGAACTGTCGACCCCGGTGGTCTCGGTCGTGCAGGGCGCGGCGGTCGGCGGGGGAGCGGGCCTGGCGATCGGCGCCGACATGACCGTCGTGGCCACCGACGTCAAATTCGGCTACCCCGAGATGAAGCACTCCATCGTCCCCGCGGTCGTGATGACCGGCCTGCAGCGGCAGCTCGGGCCCAAGCTGGCCTTCGAGCTGATCAGCCTCGGCCGGATGCTGACCGCACCGGAAATGCTCGATCTGGGGCTGGCCAACCGCGTCGCCGAGCCGGGGGACCTGGTGGAGGAGGGCCTGCGGATCGCCCGCCGGTGGGCCGAGTCCAGCCCGCTGGCGATGGCCGCGACGAAGACGCTGTTCCACCGCGTCGCCGATCTGCCCTACGCCGAGGCGATGCGCGCGGGCCGGGACGTCAACGTGATCATGCGTGGATTCCGGGAGCGCCGATGAAACCGTTGTCCGGCATCACCGTCCTCGATTTCTCCCGAGTGCTGGCGGGGCCCTTCGCGACGCAGGGGCTCGCCGAACTCGGGGCCACCGTGCTCAAGGTGGAACGTCCCGGTCGCGGAGACGAGTCCCGCGGCTGGGAACCCCGCCTGCCCGCGGGCGAAAGCGCTTACTTCTTCGCGTTCAACCGCGGGAAACGCTCGATCACCCTCGATCTCAAGACCGAACGCGGGCGTGAACTCGCCCGTGACCTCGCCGCCAAGGCCGACGTCGTCGTCGAGAACTTCCTCCCCGGCACACTGGACAAAATGGGGCTCGGCTACGAAGCCCTTTCCGCGGTGAACCCCGGCCTGGTCTACGTGTCCAACACCGGGTTCGGCCAGGACGGGCCGTACCGCGACCGCAAGGGCTACGACACGATTTTCCAGGCCCTGTCCGGGATCATGCACCTGACCGGCCACCCGGACACGCCCCCGGCCAAGGCGGGCGTCCCGGTCTCCGACCTCGCTTCCGGCCTGTGGACGATGATCGCCGTCCTCATCGGACTCGTCGGGCGCGGCGGCACCGGCCGGGGGTCCCATGTGGACGTCGCGATGATGGACGTCCAGGTGAGCCTGCTGGCGCTGGCCGCGGCGCGGCTCTTCGCGTACGACGAGGATCCCGTCCGACAGGGCACGCAGCACCCCGGCCGCGTGCCTTCGGCGGCGTTCCAGTGCCGGGACGGTCATTGGCTCCACCTCAGCGCGAGCGATCAGCACTGGCTTCCGTTGTGCGAGGTCCTCGGGCTCGCCGACCTCGCGGCCGATCCGGAACTGACCGCCAACGCAGGACGTCTCCGGGAGCGTGACCGGGTGCTGGGCGCACTCCGCGCGGCTTTCGCGCAGCGGCCACGGGCGGAACTCGCCCGTGCGCTGCGTGAGCGCGACGTCCCGGTCGGCGAGGTCAACTCCGTGCGCGAGGCGCTCGAAGACCCGAACACCGTCGCACGTGGCATGGTGGGGCACTTCGACCATCCGGCCGAGGGCCGGTTTCCCGCGCTGCGCACCCCGCTGCGTCTCGATGGCTACGAGGATCCGGAACCCGCTGTGCCACCACGGCTGGGTGCCGACACCGAAGCCGTGCTGACGGCCTACCTCGGTCTGTCCACAAAGGAAATCGAAACGCTGCGCGCGGAAGGGGTGATCTGAAGTGGACCCGGTGCTGGTGCGTAAGGAGGCCGGGGTCGCCGAGGTGACCCTGAACCGGCCCGAGGCACGCAACGCGCTGAATCTCCCGATGTGCACGGCGTTGCGGGAAGTCTTCGCCGACCTCGACGCCGAGGACGACGTCCGGGTCGTCGTGCTCAAGGCGAGTGGCCCCGTCTTCTGCGCGGGCGCGGATCTCAAGGAGCGCAAGGGAAAGGACGAGACCTGGGTCCGCCGACGGCGGCTCGCCTCGTTCGCCGCCTACGAGACGATCGAACGCTGCGGCAAGCCCGTGTTCGCCGTGGTGGACGGCCCGGTGGTCGGTTCCGGCGGCGAGATCGCCATGAGCTGCGACTTCGTCCTCGCCTCCGGGGCCGCGACCTTCTGTTTCCCCGAACCGCATTGGGGCACGATCGGCGCCACCCAGCGGCTGCAGCGCGTCATCGGGAAACGCCGTGCGAAAGAACTGCTGTTCACCGGTCGCGTCGTCGACGCCGAAGAAGCCGCCCGCCTCGGCCTGGTGACCCGGCTTGCGCCGGCCGGTGAACTGGCGAGACTGGTCACGGAAACGATCGAGGCGATCCTGGCGGCGCCGCCGCTCGCGCTGAGCCTGACCAAGCAGTCGGTCGATCTCGGCGAGGAGGCGGCGCTGACCACCGGCATCCGCATCGAACTCGCCGCGATCGAACGGAATCTCGCCGACGGCGGCTGGCGGCGGGGCGTCGCCGAGTTCGCGGACCGGATCGGAGAATGACCACAGTGGACCCGAGCGAACCGGACCTGACGGGCATCTGTCCACTCACGACGGACGCCGCCCTGCGTCGCGCCGCGACCGTGGTCCCCGGCGTCGAGGCCGTCGTCAACGCCGACGAGCGTGTCACCTACGCCGCACTGGCCGAGCAGGTCGCGGTGCTGCGTTCGGCGCTGCACCACGCGGGCGTCGAGCGGGGTGACCACATCGGACTGTGCCTCGGCAACGGACCCCGCTGGGTCGCGTTGTTCCTGGCCATCACCTCGCTGGGCGCGGTGACCGTGCCGGTCAACACCCGCTTCAAGGCGCCGGAACTGGAGTACGCGTTGCGTCAGTCGGACGTCAAGCTGCTGTTCGTCGCGGAAAAGGTGCTCAGCTCCGCCTTCGTCGCGATGCTCCGCGAAATCTGCCCCGCAGTGGACAAGGAACTGCCCGACCCGAATCTGCCCCGGCTGGCGCGGGTCGTCGTGATCGGCGAGGACGTACCCGAGGGCGCATTGAGCTGGGACGAGTTCGCGACGGGCGCGGGGGAGCCAGTCGAACCAAGCGCCCAACCCGACGACATCGCGCTCGTCCAGTACACCTCGGGGACGACGTCGTTTCCCAAGGGCGTGCTGCTCACCCACCGGAACATGTGTGCCGACGCGTTCTTCTCGGGCACGCGGCTCGGGCTGCGCGCGGGCGACCGGTTCTACAGTGGACGGCCGTTCTTCCACGTGGCGGGCACGACGTTGTCGATACTGGCCTGTCTCCAGCAACTGTCCACTTTGGTCACCGCGGAGCGCTTCGTGCCCGAGACGGCGCTGCGTTTGCTGGCCGAGGAAAGATGCACGCACTTCGCCGGGAACGACACCATCGCGCTGATGTTGCTCAACCACCCGGATCGCGCTCGGTACCGGCTCAGCCTTCGCGGCGCCTGGCTCGCGGCGTCGCCGACGGTGGTACGGCGCGTGATCGACGAACTGGGCGCCGCCGAGGCCGTGGTCGGCTACGGGTTGTCGGAAGCCTCTCCCAACGTCGCGCAGTCGGCGTGGTGGGAGGACGAGGAACTTCGGGTCGACGGCAGTATGCCGCCGGAGCCCGGAGTTTCCGTACGGATCAGGGATCTCGTCACCGGAGACGACGCCGAGCGCGGGCAGCCGGGCGAGATCCGGGTCCGCGGCTGGAACGTCATGCGGGGTTACTACGCGATGCCGGAACAGACCGCGGCGGTGCTCGACGCCGACGGCTGGCTGTCCACCGGTGATCTCGGCGTCCTGCGTGCCGACGGGCGGTTGCTGTTCACCGGCCGGGCGAAGGAACTGATCCGGGTCGGCGGGGAGAACGTCGCGCCGACCGAGGTCGAGGCGGTGCTGCACCGGCATCCGGCGATCCGCCAGGCCGCGGTGGTCGGCGTCCCCGACGAACGCCTCGTGGAGGTCCCGTTCGCCTTCGTCGTCCTCAACGACGGCGCCGCCCCGGAGCCCGGCGAACTGATCGAGTGGTGCCGCGGCGAGATGGCGGGGTTCAAGGTCCCGCGCCATCTGCGGATCGTCGGCGGGTTCGAGGGGATCGGGATGACCGCGAGCGCGAAGATCCAGAAGAACCAGCTGGCCGAGCACGCCGTCCGGCTCTTGAATGAGCACATCTTGAATGAGCAGAGTTTGGACGGCCGATGACCCGCATCGAAACCGACGTCACCCGGCTGCTCGGCATCGATCTGCCGATCGTGCAGGCCGGGATGTCCTGGGCCTCGTCCTCGCCGGAGCTGCCGCTCGCGGTGTCGGACGCCGGTGGCCTCGGCGTGCTCGCCGCCGGGCCGATGCGTCCCGGCGACCTGCGCGACGCGGTCCGGGCGTTGCGCGCGGGCACCGACCGGCCGTTCGCCGTCAACCTGCCGCTCTACCGCAAGGGCGTCGAGGAGACGATCGATCTGCTGCTGGCGGAACGGGTTCCGGTGCTCATCGCCTCGCAGGGCGGGCCGCGGCGCTATCTCGACCGGTTCCACGCCGCGGGCACCGTCTGCCTGCACGTCGTCGCGAGCCCGGAGCACGCGCGCAAAGCCGCCGATGCCGGGGTGGACGGCCTGATCGTGGTCGGTGCCGAGGCGGGCGGGCACCCGCCGCCGGACCTGGTCTCGACGCTGGTGATCGTCCGGGCGGTCGCCCGCGCGGTACCGGATCTGCCGATCGTCGCGTCGGGTGGCTTCGCCGACGGAGCCGGGCTGGCCGCCGCGCTCGCGCTCGGTGCCGGGGCGGCGCAGTTCGGCACCCGGTTCCTGGCGAGCACCGAGGCGAACGTCCATCCCGCCTACCACCGGGCGGTCCTGTCCGCGACGGTCGCCGACGCCCAGCCGGTCGGCCGGGAACTGGGCGTCATCCGGGCGCTGCCCAACGCTTTCACCCGCGACATGACGAAGCTCGAACGCGAGGGCGCGAGCGTGGAGGACCGCCGGCTCCGGTTCGGGAAGTCCACCCTGAAAATGGCGGCTTTCGACGGGGATGTCGACAACGGCAAGATCGAAGCCGGGCAAAGCGCCGGTCTGGTGGACGACATCCGTCCCGCGGCCGAAATCGTGCGCACGCTCGTCGCCGAGTACCTCGCCGCGGTGCGAAGGTTGCCCGGTGTACTGCCTGAGTAACGGCCCGTGTCTTGCGGGGAAAGTACCCGGAGTAACCGTGTAACGACGGGACCCCGGGAGGCGACTTTCCGGACGCGTGAGGCGAGCCAGGGAATTTTCCTTCGGCACCGGCGAACGGCGAGGGTGCCTGGACCATCCTTTGTGGTCGGCAGCGCGCTGTCCGAAGAAGGTCCCGCCGTCGTGGACCGGCGGCGTCGAATCGGTGCTCCGGAGGCCTGATGAATCCGCGCGTCCTGCCCGTGGTGTTGATATTGCTCATTTCGCAGGTGGCGGCTCCGGCGACGGCGGCAGCCGCCACGGCCGGGGTGTGCGACGGCGCGTTCGGTGTCGCCGAAGCCCCGCAGGGAGCCGAGGTGGTGGAGCCGGGCACCGACCTTTCGGCCAGGACCCGTAACAGCCCGCCGGGGACGACGTTCTGGCTGAGCCCCGGCACCCATCACCTGGCCCCGGATCAGTTCGGCCAGGTGATCCCGAAGGACGGTGACGTCTACCTCGGCGCGCCGGGGGCGGTGCTGGACGGCGGCGGGACCAACCGCGCGGCCTTCACCCAGCAGGCCACCGACGTGGTGATCCGGGGGCTGACCATCCGGGGCTTCGTCGCGCCGCAGGACCAGGGGGTGGTCAACCACGATTCGGCGCCGCGCTGGGTGATCGAGGGCAATCTCATCGAGGAGAACCGTGGCGCCGCGATGATGGCGGGCGCCGGGCAGCGGGTAAGCGGGAACTGCCTGCGGAACAACGGCCAGTACGGGATCAACGCCTACCGCTCGGGCGGCGGCGTCCGCGATCTGGTCGTCGAAGGCAACGAGATCACCGGGAACAACACCGACGACTGGGAGACGAAGGCGCCCGGCTGCGGATGCAGTGGTGGCGCGAAGTTCTGGGCCGTCGACGGCGCGGACATCCGGGGCAACTGGGTGCACCACAACCACGGCGCCGGCCTGTGGGCCGACACGAACAACAACGACTTCCTGATCGAGGACAACCTGATCGAGGACAACGAGGCCGAGGGCCTGTTCTACGAGATCTCGTACAACCTCGTCCTGAGCGGGAACACCTTCAACCGCAACGCCTGGACGCGCGGCCGCTGGCGCGCGGAACGGGGTGACAAGTTCCCGGTCGCCTCGGTGTACATCAGTGAGTCGGGCGGGGAACCGCGGCTGCCCGCCAGGACCGACAAGATCGAGATCCGCGGCAACATGTTCTCGGACAACTGGTCCGGGATCACCCTGTGGGAGAACGCGGACCGGTTCTGCAACAGCCCGGCCAACACGTCCACGCTGTCCTGCACGCGGCTGGTGACATCCGCCTCGGACTGCGTCCAGCCCGGGATCGCCACGGAACCGTTGTACAGCGACTGCCGGTGGAAGACGAAGGGGGTCGTCGTGTCCGACAACACCTTCGAGTTCGACCCGGACATCCCGGGATGCTCGTCGCTGTGCGGGCGGATGGCGGTGCTCTCGAACTACGGGACGTACCCGGCGTGGTCGCCGTACAAGGGCGCGGTGATTTCGGAAGCAATCACCTTCCGCCAGGAAAATCAGTGGCGTGACAACAAATACTACGGGCCGTGGACCTTCGTCGCCCTCGATCCTTCCCGGGGCTTGACGTTCGACCAGTGGCGGGCGGCCCCGTACCAGCAGGACGCGTGCAGCAGCTTCGGCGAAGGCGGCAACTGCTGAGCCGGGGGACGAGTCAGGCGGCGCGCACGAGCGCGTCGTCCGGTGCGGGCACGCCCTCGCGGGCGTACCGCCGGGCGAGCGCCGCGCAGACGATCAGCTGGATCTGGTGGAAGAGCATCAACGGCAGCACGATGAGCCCGACCCTGTCGTGTCCGAAAAGGACGGTGGCCATCGGGAGGCCGCTGGCGAGGCTCTTCTTCGAGCCGCAGAACAGGATCGTGATGCGGTCCGCGCGGCCGAAGCCGAGCAGCTTCGCGCCCGCGCCGGTCACCGAGAGCACCAGGCCCAGGATCACCGCGCACACCGCGGCCAGCACGAGCAGGCTCAGCAGGTCGATCCGGTGCCAGATGCCCTCGGTCATCCCCGCGCTGAACGCGGTGTACACGACCAGCAGGATCGAACCGCGGTCGAAGATCTTCAGCGGTGCGGAATGCCGGGTGATCCAGTCGCCGATCCAGCGCCGCGCCAGCTGTCCCGCCACGAACGGCACCAGCAACTGCAGGACGATGTCGAGCACCGCGGAGCCGTTGATCCCGCCGCCGTCGGTGGACAGCAGCAACGCCACCAGCAGCGGGGTGACCACGATGCCGAGCATGTTCGACAGCGACGCGCTGCAGATCGCCGCCGCGACGTTGCCGCGCGCGATCGAGGTGAACGCGATCGAGGACTGCACCGTGGAGGGCAGGACGCACAGGAACAGCACGCCGGTGTAGAGGTCCGGGCTCAGCAAGCCGGGCGACAGCACGGCGGTGGCGAGCCCGAGCAGCGGGAAGAGCACGAACGTGGCGCACAGCACCACGGTGTGCAGCCGCCAGTGCCGCAGCCCGTCGAGGGCTTCCTGGGGTGACAGCCGCGCGCCGTAGAGGAAGAACAGCAGCCCGACCGCGACGTTCGTCGCCGTCCCGAAGCCCTGCGCGACCACGCCGGAGGCGGGGAGCAGGGACGCGACGCCCACGGTGGCCAGGATCCCCGCGATGAACGGGTCGATGCGGAGCTTGGCCAGCACGGCGGTGAGGGGCTTGGTCAGCGTCGCGAATACGGTGGTCATGGATCTCCCTTCCCCGTCCATTCTCGGCGCGCGAATGATCATTGTGAACCCCGATGACCGCACTGACTGTTATCGAGGAACGCGATAAACTTCTCGTGTGCTGGATCCCCGCCTGTGCCGTTCGTTCCTCGCGGTCGCCGAGACGCGCAGCTTCACCGCCGCCGCCCGGCGGCTGGGGGTGGGCCAGCCCACGGTGAGCCAGCACATCCGGCGGCTGGAGGACGCGGCCGGCGGGCTGCTCTTCGCACGGGACACCCACGCCGTGGACCTCACCGCGCGCGGACAGGCGATGCTCGGCTTCGCGCAGACGATCGTGGACACCGAGGACCGCGCCGAGCGGCATTTCCGCGGTGCCGAGCTCCGCGGCCGGGTGCGGCTGGGGGTGTCGGAGGACTTCGCCCTCGGCGAGCTCCCGGACATCCTCCGCAGGCTCCGGCACAGTCATCCGCTCGTCGACGTCGAGCTCACCGTGGAACTGTCGGACACGCTGGCGCAGCGGCTCGGTGCCGGGCAGCTCGACGTCGTGCTCGGCAAACGCAGGCCGGGAACGGCGAGGGGACGGCTGCTGTGGCGAGAACCCCTGGTGTGGATCGGTTCCGCGGCCACGGTGATCGAGCCCGGTCAGCCGGTGCCGCTCGTGCAGTACCCGATGCCGTCGATCACCCGGCAGATCGCGGTGGAATGCCTCGAACGCGCCGGGCTGGACTGGCGGGCCGCCTGCCAGACCTCGAGCCTGACCGGCCTGCGCGCGGCGGCCACCGCCGGGCTCGGCGTGAGCCTGCACGCACGCAGCCTCATCCCCGCCGACCTCGCCGAACTGCCGCCGGACTGCGGCCTGCCGGACCCAGGGGACATCGAGTTCATGCTGTTGTCCCGGGAAACGGCGGAGGAGCCCGCGGTGGCGCTCGCGGAGTTCGTCGTCGACCGGGTCAGCGCGTCCCGGCGGTGAGGATCTTCCGCAGCCGCGCCAGCGCCCGGTGCTGGGCGACCCGGACCGCCCCCGGCGTCGAGCCCACCGCGTCCGCCGTCTCCTCGGCGGACAGGCCGACGACCACCCGTAACACCACGATCTCCCGCTGCCGGTCGGGCAGCACGGTCAGCAACTGGGCCATGCGCTCGTTCAGTTCGCTCTGCAACGCGTGCTGCTCCGGCCCCTCGGCCGCCTCCACCGCTTCGGGCACGTCGGCGACCGGGTCGGTGCGGTTGCGTGCCACCGCGCGGTGCGCGTCGGCCACCTTGTGCTGCGCGATGCCGTAGACGAAGCCCAGGAACGGACGGCCCTGGTCGTGGTAGGTCGGCAACGCCGTGAGCACCGCGAGGCACACCTCCTGTGCGACGTCGTCCGCCGAGGCGTACGACCTTTCCAGCCTGCCGACCCTGGCCCGGCAGTACCGCACGACCAGCGGCCGGATCGCCGCCAGCAGCTGCTCGACCGCGAAGGGGTCGCCCTCGATCGCGTCGGCGACCGGCGCGTCGAGCAGCCGCCAGTGCGAGGGGAACGGATCGGCGGGACGGCCCGTCGCGGCCAGCTCCCGCACCAGCGCGCGGCTCTTGAGCCGGAGCAGCGCGCCTTCCACGTCGACGCCGGTGCGGAGCGTGTCGGCCAATGCGGCGTCGGCCGCGCGCAGGGTTTCGGTGATCGCCTTGTCGCTGTAGGCGGTTTGCGGCATCTCTGCCTCACCTCTTGTCGTGTGTTCGCCGGGCGGCGGGGAACCGCTGTCTCAATCGTTCCCGCGCGTGCCTGCGGTGGGAGCGGACCGTCGCGGGGGTGATCTTCAACGCCTGCGCGGTCTCGGCCGGGGTGAATCCGTCGAGCAGCCACGCCAGCACGGTCCGTTGCTGGTGGGGGAGTACGGAAAGGAGTTCGATGATCTCGGCGTGCTGGGCGACGAGCGCGACCAGCTTGTCGTCCGCGGGCTCGGCGGGCGGGAACCAGTCGGGCCGCGGACCGGCGTCGAAGCGGGCCCGCTCGGTGGCGAGCCTGCCCGCCACGCCCCGCACCCAGGCACGGGGATGCTCGATCGACGACCAGGACTCGTAGGTGAGCAGCATCGCGTCGGCGGCCACGTCGCGCGCCTCGAGCACGTCGGTGCCGATCTTACACAGAAACCCCACCAGCGCTGGGAATTCGGCCCGGAAGAACGTGTCGAAGTCGTCGTCAGCACGCACGCGTTCCCTCACCGTCCCCTCGCGCCGCGTGTCGTCTGTCTCTTGACAGGTGCGGTGAGCGGGCCGCCAGGTGGTAACGATTTAGTCACGGCTCATCGCGTGCCGCGTGCATGACGCGCGGATCACCGGGTAGCCGAGCGGAATGACTACTCAGGAGACGGTGGACCGGCTCCTGCGGGAGGCCGGCCGCACCTATGCCGCCGACGCCGGGATCACCCTTGCCGACAAGCCATCCCCGCTGTACCGGCTGCTGACGCTATCGCTGCTGCTCTCGACGCGGATCAAGGCCGACATCGCGGTCGCGGCGGCACGGGAACTGCACGCGGCCGGGCTCGGGACGCCGCGGGCGATGGTGGAGGCGAGCTGGCAGGACCGCGTCGATGCGCTGGGCCGCGCGCACTACCGGCGCTACGACGAGCAGACCGCGACCGCTCTCGGGGAGGGCGCGGAACTGCTCCTCGACCGCTTCCACGGCGACCTCCGCCGGATACGCGAAGCGGCGGACGGGGACGAGCGGGTGTTGCGGGACCGGCTCACGGAATTTCCCCGCATCGGCCCGGTGGGCGCGGCCATCTTCGCCAGGGAAGTGCAGGAGGTGTGGCCGGAGTTCCGGCCACAGCTGGACACCAAGGCGTTACAGGGCGCGAAGAAGCTGGGATTGCCTCAGGACACCTCCGAGCTTGCCCGGCAGGTCGACGGAAAAGCACTGGCCCGCTTGGCAGCGGGGCTCGTGCGGGTGACACTGGACGATGCGCTCGCGCGGAAAGTGACCGAGCCGACAGCGTGACCGGGGGACTAAACGCGGGCTCCCGTGCGTTGGGACTCGGGCCGCTCTTCGGCGGCCTCTCCCGTCCCACCCGGCGAAGTCCGCCTCGCCGTGACGGCCGGGGTCTGGGTGATTGCGAGAAGTCGGTTGACGCGAAAAAGACAATGAACCGAGGAGGTGAATGACGGAAATGGATGCCATGACGACGGAATGGCAGGCCGAAGCGGCCTGCCGCAACGAGGACCCGGAACTGTTCTTCCCGATCTCCGAGGTCGGGCCGGGGGCCCGCCAGACCCGGCAGGCCAAGGCCGTGTGTGCCCGGTGCCCGGTACGCACGCAGTGCCTTTCGCACGCACTGCGCAACGGGCTGGACCACGGCGTGTTCGGCGGTACCACCGCGGCCGAGCGCCGCGAAATGACCCGCCTTGCCGGTGTCGGAGGGCATCACGCGGCTTGACGTCGCCGGTATTCCCCGGTGATCTTCCTGTATTTCTCCCGGCGATTCACCGGGAATTTCCGGCGCGCCGGAGTGGCATCCTTTTTTCGGACATCCACTCCGGCGCGCGGTTCACCAGCCGACGCTCAGGGTGAGCGCGCTCGGCGGATTGCTGTTGTCGAGGATCTTCACCGAGCTCTGGTCGTTGATATCATCGTAAGCGAACCCGTACGCACGGTGATCGATACCGACGGAGTGGAAGAACTTCGCGTAGTCGTTCTGCACCGTGCCGGTGTAATACGCCGAGGGCGTGTACCACTTCGCCGTGTCCTGTGCGACGCCGCGGTTGAAGGCGGCGCAGAATTCCGCGCCGAGTTCGAGTTCGATACTGCTCATCCCCGGCGAAGCGAGCGCGCCGGAGCAGGTCACGACGTCCTTCGTGGTCGGTTTCCCGAGTTTCTGCGGCGCGGAACCGTCCTTGGTGAAGGTGAGCGTGTCGCCGGAGACCTTCCCGGTGAACTTCTGGCCCAGCCGGGTCAAGGTGAACCCGCCCGCGTACTTGCTCCACACCTGGTCGATGGTGGACTGGAAGTAGTTCGCCTGCGCGCCACCGGGGGCGAACAGCGCCGAGGCGCTCGGCGCGAGGATCCGGTGGGTGCCGGCGAGCGGTTTGAACGCCGCGCCCACCTCGCCGGAGTACCGGGAGAACACCTGGTCCCGGCTCGCCGTGATGCCGACCGTCTGGTCGTAACCCGTCGAGGACTGCTGCAGGCGCGCGGTCATCGGGAACCCGAACATGTCGACCTGCGTGGTGTTCCCGCCGAAGTTGGCCTTGCCGTTGG
This sequence comes from Amycolatopsis sp. NPDC059021, assembly GCF_042739895.1. Lineage (NCBI taxonomy): Bacteria > Bacillati > Actinomycetota > Actinomycetes > Pseudonocardiales > Pseudonocardiaceae > Amycolatopsis > Amycolatopsis sp. NPDC059021. The sequence continues at coordinate 18,222 of NZ_JBHYIQ010000033.1, read as the reverse complement.
CGAAGGTGTACTCGTACCAGTCGAGGTAGACGTCGGCGTTCGGATCGGCGGGGTTGTTCAGGTCCGGGCCGCCCCAGCCGCTGTCGTCGGCGGCGATCGGCAGGTACATCGGCGAACCGAGCGAGAGATAGATCCGGCCGCCGTACACGCTCGGCGGCATCGTGACCGTCGACGCCTGCGCCAGGGTGAACGACATGTTCGCGTAGTTCCGGCCCTTCTTGGTCAGGTGGCCCGGCGCGGTCTCGTCGTTGTGGTTGATCGGCGTGAAGGTGCCGTCGGGTTTGAGGTAGTGCCATTTTCCGCCCGGCTCGGGCATCCCCAGCATCGTGACGTAGACCTGGGCGTCGCTCCACTTCCCGCCGGTGTTGTTCTTGAGTGTCAACGGGAACCGGCCCGCTGCCGCCTGCGCCTGCGGAGCCGCGACGGCGCAGGTACTCGCCAGCAGGAGCAGAGCGGCGAACGCGCGGCGCAGCCGCCGTCCGGTGCGCTGTGGACTGTGCTTTGTGGACATAAACGCTTCCTTCGTCTTCAGCGCCCGAAGGTGAACCAGTTGAGGCTGACGAACGGGGCTGGCTGGCCGCTGGTGAACGTGAGGTACACGTCGTGCTTCCCGGTGACGCCGGCGATGTTCGCCGGCACCGTTCTCCATGCCTGCCAGCCACCGGTGGAAGCGATGGCGAAGCTGCCGATCGGCGCGGCCGTGGCGCTGTCGAGCCGGACTTCGACCAGCCCGCTGACGCCGTTGCCCGCGCCGCTCGCGACCCGGCCGTTGAACTGTGTCGCCGGGGTACCGCCGAAATCGACGTTCCGGTACAGCGCCCACTGCCCGTTCTTCGCCTGGGCGAGGTTCTGCCCGCCACCGGCGTCGGCGCTCGGTTCGGTGCTCAGCCCGGTCAGCGTGTCGGCGGCTTCCGCCTCGATCCGGCCGTAGGCGTCCCGGGTGCCGGAATTCGGCGGTGTGGTCGGCGTCGTGGTGGTCGCCCCGCCGCCGCGGGAGAGAACGCGGACGTAGTCGACGACCATCGGGACACCGGACTTCGTGGCCGCGGTCGGGCCGCCGCCGAACGCGTCGGGGAACCCGCCGCCCATCGCGACGTTGAGGATCAGGAAGAAGCCGTGGTCGGTGGCGTTCTTCCAGGTCGTCGCGTCGACCTGGTCCTGGCGCACGGTGTGGAAGTTGACGTCGTCGACGAAGAACCGCAGCTGCTGAGGGTTGACGCTGCGATCCCATTCGAGCGCGAAGGTGTGGAAACCGGCCTGGCAGGCGGTGCCGGGGCAGACGTGCTGCCCGCCGATGCCGGTGGTCTCGTTGCACGGCCCGCCCGGCGATACTCCACAGTGGACGGTGGCCCACTCGTTGTTGAGCCCCTGGACGTTCTCCATGATGTCGAACTCGCCGATACCCGGCCAGTTCCACCAGTTGCCGCGGAAGGGCGCGCCGAGCATCCAGAACGCGGGCCAGTAACCCTTGGCGGCGTCCCCGGTCACATTGGGCATCTGGAGCCGGGATTCGACGCGCAGGGTGCCGTTCGCGGGTGGCTGGAAATCGGACCGGACCGTCTCGATCCGGCCGGACGTCCACTTGCCGGCGCCGTCGCGCACCGGGGTGATCCGCAGGTTGCCCTGGCCGTCGAGGGCGACGTTGCTCGTGCTGTCGGTCATCGTCTCGACCTCGCCGGTGCCGAAGTTCGGCGGGCCGCCGGGGTAGCTGGTGCCGGTGGTGTACTGCCAGTTCGCCGGGTTGACCTTGCTGCCCGCGGCGCCGTCGAAGTCGTCGGCGAAGACCTGGGTCCAGCCTGACGGCGGTGGCGGCAGCGCGGCCTGTGCCCGCATCGTCAGCGGAAGCGTGACCAGCACCGCGGCCGTCATGGCACCGATGAGCAGGAGAAAGCGCCGTCTTCCGGCGCGGGCGGGGAGGGTGATCGGGCTGGGCATCGGGTGACCTCCTTGTCAGCCCTCGGTCCAGTACGTGGGTTTGTTGTGGTTCACAACAAACCCGGGGTTCCTATGAGAACCTGCCGACCGGCCGCTGTCAGTCCGCCGTTCGGACGAACTTGGCTCCCGTGCTCTTCGCGGCCCGACGAGGTCTGGACCACAGCCCGATCCGCTGGGCCGATCGGCGGAATGGCAGACTGCCCGGCGTGAGCGGAACGGTCCTGATCCTCGGCGGACGCAGCGAAATCGGCCTCGCCGTGGCACAACGGCTGGTATCGGGCGGCGCGCGTCGCGTCGTGCTGGCCGCGCGCCGGAGCGCCGAGCTGACGGCGGAAAGCGCTCTGCTGCGCGAAGCCGGGGCGGAGTCCGTGACCTGCGTCGAGTTCGACGCCGACGACCTCGCCGCCCACGGGCCTTTCCTGACGAAGGTCGCGGCCGAGCACGGCCCGCTCGACGTCGTGGTGCTGGCCTTCGGCATCCTCGGCGATCAGGCCAGGGCCGAGACCGACGCGGCGCACGCCGCGGCGATCGTCCACACCGACTACGTCGCGCAGGTCGGCGTGCTGACGCACGCGGCGAATCTGCTGCGGGAGCAGGGGAACGGCGCGCTGGTCGTGTTCTCCTCGGTCGCCGGGGTGCGGGTGCGGCGGGCCAACTACGTCTACGGTTCAGCGAAGGCCGGGCTCGACGGCTTCGCGAGCGGGCTCGGCGACGCGTTGCACGGCAGCGGGGTGCGGCTGCTGGTGGTGCGGCCCGGCTTCGTGGTCGGCAGGATGACCGAGGGCATGTCGCCGACGCCGTTCTCCAGCACGCCGGACCAGGTCGCCGACGCGACCGTCGCCGCGCTTCGCCGCGGACGTGCCACGGTCTGGGTGCCGGGCGTCCTGCGGCCGATGTTCGCGGTCCTGCGCCTGCTGCCGCGGGCGCTCTGGCGCCGTATGCCGCGCTGACGGCGGAGGCCGTTCCGGGCGCGGAGTGCCGTGTCGATCACGCAGCGTTGTGTGATATTGGGCCGTGCGGGCGGTCCATACGGGTTTGCGACAGGTTTCTCAGGTTCTTCCCAGCTAACGCGGTGATCCTCGAATGCGGGGTCGGAAATCCGCGTCAGGGAAGGCAAGGGGAGTTCGTCGTGCTGCTCACGTCTCGGGGCCGCCGCATCGGCGGCCGCGTAGCGCTGGGAGTGGTGTCGACGCTCGTCCTCGGCGCCACCGGTTACGCGTGGTCACAACTGCACCGCCTGGACGCGTCGCTGGTGACCGCCGACGTCATCTCCCCGTCCGGCCGCGTCCCGGCCGAGCAGATCGGCCAGCCGCTCCAGACCGCGCAGAACATCCTGCTGGTCGGGCTGGACTCGCGCACCGACGCGAACGGTTATCCGCTGCCCCAGAACGTGCTCGACGCGCTGCACGCCGGCGACAGCACCGACGGCGGTGACACCACGGACACCATGATCGTGGTGCACATCCCGGTGGGCGGCGCGGCCGCCACGGCGATCTCGATCCCGCGGGATTCCTATGTGGACATCGCGGGCGGCCTGGGCAAGCACAAGATCAATTCGGCGTACAGCCGTGCCAAGGCGAACGCGAAGTCCACGCTGAGCGCGCAGGGGCTTTCCGGGCCACAGCTGGAAGTCCAGGCCAACGAGGCCGGGGCGAAGAGCGCGATCCAGACCGTCGAACAGTTCACCGGGCTCACCATCAACCACTACGCCGCGGTGAATCTCGCCGGCTTCTACGCGTTGAGCAACGCCGTCGGCGGCGTCGAAGTCTGCCTCAAAGCGCCGGTGCACGACAGCTACTCCGGCGCGGATTTCCCGGCCGGGCAACAGAGTCTCTCCGGCGCGCAGGCGCTCGCCTTCGTCCGGCAACGGCACGATCTGCCCAACGGCGATCTCGACCGGATCGCCCGGCAGCAGGCGTTCCTGTCCAGTATGGCCAAGAACGTCCTCGGTGCGGGGACACTGACCAATCCGGCCAAACTGGACGCGCTGATGTCGGCCGTGCAAGGGTCGGTCGTGCTCGACAAGGGCTGGGACGTGCTGAGTTTCGCCCGGCAGTTGCGCGGGCTCAGCTCGGGCTCGATCGGCTTCGCCACCATCCCGGTGCAGAGCCTTTCGCTGCAGACGCCCTATGACGGCGACGCCGTCCAGGTCGACCCGGCGCAGGTGCGCGAGTTCGTGCGCACCGCGCTCGCCACCCCGGCCGTCACCGCGTCTTCGGAATCGGCGAGTCAGGGGACCGGCGTCCGGCCGGTGGCCAACACCAGCACACCGAGCACTTCGAGTACTCCGGCGGAACCACCGTCCCTCTCCTCGCCGCGGGTCAGCTCCGCGTCGGGCTGCGTGAACTGAACGCCGCCCTGTTTTGCCGGTGACGGCGGGCAAATGTGGCTGCCCGAACGTCACTGGATCGGCGCTCTCCGTGCTCCACGGCGTTAAGATCCGGCCGACCAGCGCGCCAGTCACCGGGAGGGCGGAGGCCAGTGAAAATGCTGCCGAAGGGTGACGGCGCGCTCGTGGTCCGCACCGACTTCACCCATCCCCAGGCCTGGGACGAACTGCGCGTACTGTTTCGCACCTATGCTCCGGACGGCCTGCTCACGAACGTGCGAGTGGTCGACGATCCGCACTACGAAGGCATGACGACGCAACAGTTGCTCACCCTCGTCCCGGACGGCGGCGAGTACGCCTACCTGGCCGTCGCGGACGGTTTCACCACGGCGTCGGCGGCGAAACGCCCGCAGGACCGCAGCGTGGTCATCGTCGATCTGGACGACGAAGAAGAACCAGGCCGCACCTTCCGTGCCCTGGTCTCGGAACTCGCGTCGATCGACGCCGGCCTCTCGCCGCCGCGGCCGTGATTGCCGAGTTGAGCGATCTGACCGTTCAGGTCGACACGGGCCGGTGGAGCGAGACGATCCTGGACTCGGTGGACCTCGTGGTCCCGGCGGGCCGGATCACCGCACTGCTCGGTGAATCCGGCTGCGGCAAATCGATGGTCGCCGCGGCGCTGACGGGTCTGCTTCCCGCCGTCGCGCGCAGCACTGGGGACGTGCGCATCAACGGCACGGCCGTGCGGGATCAGCGACAGTGGCGACACCTCCGCGCCGGAACCGTCGGCCTGGTGCCACAATTCGGCGTCACGGCCTTCGCAGCGGAGGAAACCGTTGGCGCGCAGCTCTTCGAGCGTCAACGGCGGCATCGTGGCCGGAGTGTGGAGGAGGCCTGCGCGGCGGCGTTGTATCCTACGGAGGTACTCGATCTGTATCCGCATCAGCATTCCAGCGGGCAGATCCAGCGGGCCGCGCTGGCCGCGGCCCTGCTACCCGGTCCCGATCTCCTCGTCGTGGACGAACCTAGCGCCTCCCTCGACCCGGACACCGCCTACGAGGTATGGACCAATCTCCGCGCCTACGCCGATACCGGTGCCGCCGTCCTGACCATCACCCACGACGCCCCGCTGCTGAGCGAGACCGGGGTCGCCGATCAGATGGTGTTCCTGCGCGCCGGCCGCACCACCGCCACGGGGTCACCCACCGAGATGCGTGCTCTCGCGGATCCTTATGTGCAGGGCTTCTTTCGCTAGATTTACCGATCCGGCCGGTGACCGTCGGTATCAGTTGATGTCGAACTCGTTGCCCTCCGGATCCTTCATCCCGACCGCGTAGTGGTCGAGCCCCTCCTCGGCCAGGGCGCCGGTGATGGTGGCGCCGCGGCCGGCCAGTCTGTCGGCCTCGGCGTCGACGCGCTGCCGGCGGATTTCGAGCGGGTCGGTCCGCGCGCCGCTGGCGTGGATGTCGAGGTGCAGCCGGTTCTTGACCACCTTGGGGTCCTGGACCGGTTGGAACCAGATGCTGGGGCCGTCGCCGTTCGGGTCGCTGATCCGGTCCGCGCCGTCGACCAGGTCCTCTTCGGGTATCCCGAGGTCGCGGTAGTAGTCGTTCCAGGTGGCGAAGCCGGCCGGCGGGGGCGCGAGTCGATAGCCCAGCGCGGCAGCCCAGAAGCGGGCTAGGCGGTCCGGGTCGGCGCAGTCGATCACCAGCTGGAAGCGTACGGACATCGGGTTCCTTTCGCACTGATTGTCTGAGAGCACCTGAAACCGTGACACGACCGCCAACACCCCAGCAACCGGCCACGATCTTTGTCAGACACGTCCTAGACAGCGACGGGTCTGTGGAGGATGTTTCTTTTGGGTGTGCGTAAGGGATCTACGTAGTCTGGCGGAATGAATTCGGGGAGTCCGTCCTCGGCGATGCGGACTGTCCAGTCGGCCTTGTGGAGCAGTCGGTGGTGGGCGCCGCAGAGCAGGACGAGATTCCGGAGGACGGTGAGTCCGCCGTGTATCCACATCGTGACGTGGTGGGCGTCGCAATGCCGTGGCTTGCGATGACAGCCCGGGAAAGCGCAGCCGCCGTCCCGGATGGTCAACGCTTTGCGTAGTGCGGGAGTGACCAATCGCTTGGCGCGCCCGAGGTCGAGGGGTTCGCCCTTGGTGCCGAGGACGGCGGGGATGATCTGGCAGTCGCAGGCGAGCATGCGTGCTTCGGTGGCGGTGATGGTGCTGACCATGTCGAGGCAGGCGGTGCCCAGCTTCGACTTCAGGTCTTCCAGCGTCACTGTGACCAGGAGTTGGGCGCGGTCGCCGCCGGGCACATCCGGGACGTTGGCGAGCATCGCGATCGCCTCGCCGAAGGCTTCCCCGTAGCGTTCGGGGACCGAGCGCAGGTCGGGCCATTTGTCTTCCCCAGCAGGACGCGGGGTGGCCAGTGGATCGAGGATGGTGCTCAGCCGGGTTCCGGTGATGGGGTCGAGCTGGCCGTCGATGTCGAACCAGCCGTCTTTGCGCTGCCGCACCCGCAACTCCGGCTTCCGCTCCGGCGGATCCGGGTCCTTCGGTGGCTTCCCGTCCTGGTCCATCCGCGCCAGCAACTCATCAGCAGCCTTCACCACTTCCTGAGGCGTCGCGTGACGGGCCAACTCCACGAGGATCTTCTCCGCTTTAGATCTGTCCTCTTCGGACACGAAGCTGGGGACCTTCTTGAGAAAGTGAAGGATACGGTCGCTGTGGTGCGGGCCGATCTCGCCGTCGAGGGCGGCGGCGCCGGTTGCTGGCGCCACCGCGGGGAGTTCGGTACCGTCGATGTTACGGCCGGGATTCAACCCGTGGGCTCGATCGAGGTACTTTTTGGCGTCACCACGCGACATCCGAGCCATATGCGCGAACCACGCCGCGGTGGAGCCGTAGCCGTACAGTTTGGACGCACCGCGGGAATCGATCTCCACGAGGTACTGGCCAAGTTCGGCGTCCAGGCGCCACATGGCCTCCAGTCGTGTACGCACCTCATCGGCGAGTTCACGACCGGATCGCCGCCACAGCTCCTGCGGCGGTTCCAGAGTGGACAGATTCCCGGACACGCCACCATCATACCGCGCCGGATAGAACATATGTGCGACACGAATGGGTGAAGTAGGTCTGAGCTTGTTTAAGGTGCTGCGGCGATTTCGCGTATCGTGTGGCGGAGATCCGGTCACCGTGTTGAGACTCGGTAGTGCTCTCCTTGCTGGGGTAAGGCAAGACAGAACGGATGCCCGGGGGTTCGCTGGCTTGGCCAGGTAGGTGGGATGTAGTCGGCGACTTGCTGGAAGCCGATGCGTGGTTCGTGGTCCGGTGGCGTCGCGATAGACACCCAGTCCTCATCGTCTTTGACGCGGTGCATGCTTAGCGGGGGCTCGTAGAACCCAGCGAGATTTCGGGGGCTCCGGGCGGTCAATGACGAGAGCAAGTCGCCAGACCCCGTCGCACCACTTAACGACAAGCCAAGGTGACCGAACCCGAACCCGCGCCGCCCGCAGTTTGTCCACAAAGGACCAAATGCGGGGCTGAGTCGCCTGCTGTGCCGCCATTTGCCCCGGCCGCGTCCTCAAAGCTCCGCGGAAGGCGGGGAATCCGCAACCACCGGCCACGATGCCGCCGAGGAGACGCGTCCTCGTGCGCCAGTGGTCATGTCCAGTGCATCAGGGGCCCCGCACCGCACTGAAGTCCACGGAGGACGAATCGGGTTCGGCGTGGCACCGCCGCCGCGAAGTACGGGAACACGGACCAGGGAAGCGCGCAGCGGCTCAGCGCAGCAGCGCGATGACCTCCGCGAAGGTGTCCATACTGAACTCGACCACCGAGAAATACGTCAGCCCATAGGTTTCCCGGTATTCGCGCACGGTGTCGGCGATCGCCGAAGGGCTGCCGCTCAGAATGCCGGGCAGCTTCCGGATCCGCTCGTCGGACAGGCCGGGGGCGAGCTGGCGCTGGAAAGTCAGGTCGGCCGTCGAAGCGTCCGTGAAGACGCCCTGGACGAGCAGGTTCAGTTCGGGCTCCGTCTCGCGCGAAGCAGCTGCGGCGCGCACGAGGTCCATCTTCTTCGCCAGCGCGGCGTGGCCGGTGTCGTTGTCGTCGATGGGGAGGGCGCCCGCGATGCCGACGATGTCGGCGTGTTCGGCGGCGAAGCGCAGCACCCGGGGGCCCGTTCCGGCGATCATGATCGGCGGGCCGGGCTGCTGGACGGGCGGGGGCTGGTGATCGGCGAACAGGCGGCGCAGCTCGGACACGGTGTGCGTCAGGTGATCCACGCGTTCCCCCGCGCTGGGGAAGGGAAGACCCGCGGCGTCGAATTCTTCCTTGACGTAGCCCGTGCCGAGGCCGAGTTCGAGTCGTCCGTCGACCAGGAGGTCGGTGGTGGCGACCTCCCGCGCCAGCAAGGCGGGACGATAGAAGCCGGCATTCAGTACATAGGTGCCCAAGCGTGCCGTCGTGGTGACTTCCGCGGCCGCCGCCAGCGCCGGGAACGGCGCGGGGAGGCCGAGATGGTCGGGCACCTGGATCACGTCGTAGCCGAGGCTTTCCGCGCGCCGTGCCTTGTCCTGCCACTTCGCGCGCGATTCGCAGATGGCCATGTTCACGCCGAAACGGAATGGACGGGCGGACATGCGTTCTCCTCTGGTCGGCGGACATCCCCGAGAACGATCTTAGGTAGCTTCCCCGGGAGCGGCACCGGCTTTCCGGGCACCGAAAACTGTCCGAACGGCCTGGGGATTCCGATGCCGCGGCAGGGTTCCCGGCTCACCGCAGCTGCGCGATGACCTCCGCGAAGGCGGCCATGTCGAACTCGAGCACCGTGAAATACGTGATCCCGTACTTCTCCCGGTACTCGTGCAGGGTGTCGACGATCGCCGAGGGGCTGCCGCACAGAACGCCGGGCAGCGCGAGCAGTTGCTCATCGGACAGCTCGGGGGCGAACCTGCGCTGGAAGGACAAATCGATCGCCGCGGCATCCCGCGCGACGGCCTTGACGAGCAGGTTCAGTTCGAGGTCCGCCGCGCGCGGGCCGGCGGCGGAGCGCACGAGTTCGATCTTCTCCGCCAGCGCGCCGTGTCCGGTGTCGTTGGCGTCGAGAGGCAGGGCGCCCGCGATGCCGACGATGTCCGCGTGCTCGGCGGCGGCGCGCAGGAGCCGCTTTCCCTGTCCGGCGATCATGATCGGCGGCGCCGGGCGCTGGGTGGGCGGGGGCTGGTGGTCGGCGAGCAGGCGGCGCAGTTCCGTCACCGTGTGCACCAGATGGTCCAGACGTTCGCCGGGGCTGGGGAAGGGAAGGCCCGCGGCTTCGAACTCGGACTGGACGTAGCCCGCGCCGAGGCCGATTTCGAGGCGGCCGTCACTGAGCAGGTCGACCGTGGCGGCTTCCCGCGCGAGCAGTGCGGGACGGTAGAAACCGGCATTCAGCACATAGGTGCCCAGACGTGCCGTGGTGGTGACCTCGGCGGCCGACGTCAGCGCCGGGAACGGCGCGGGCCTGCCCAGGTGGTCGGGCACGTTGAGCACGTGATAGCCCAGCTCCTCGGCCTGTCGTACCTTGGCTTGCCACTCGGTGCGTGAGTCGCTGGTGAGCAGGTTGACGCCGAAACGGAACGGGCGGGTGGTCATACGGTCTCTCCTCGGTGACGCGGCCGAACGAAGATCATCCTAGGTAACTCGGGTCCCTCGCGACACCGGTTTCCCACGCCGGAGGCCGCCCCGGACATCCGGGGCGGCCTCGCGATGACGCAGCTCACACGAACGCGCTCTGCCCGGTGATCGACTTCCCGACGATGAGGGTGTTCATCTCACGGGTGCCCTCGTAAGAGTAGATCGCCTCGGCGTCGTTGAAGAACCGCGCGATGTCGTAGTCGAGTACGATTCCGTTGCCACCGAAGATCTCCCGGCTCCACGCGACGACCTCGCGCATCCGCGAAGTGACGAACGCCTTCGCCAGCGACGAGTGTTCGTCGCGGAAGATCCCGGCGTCCTGCAGCCGCGCCAGCTGGACCAGCATGCCCCACGAGGCGGTGATGTTGCCGAGGCTGCGCACCAGCAGATCCTGCACCAGCTGGAATCGCGCGATCGGGCGGCCGAACTGCTTGCGCTCCTTCGCGTAGGCCAGCGCGAGTTCGTAGGCGCCGATCATCACGCCCAATGCCTGCCAGGCCACGCCACCGCGGGTGGCGCGCAGGATCTCCGCGACGTCGCGGAAGGAGTTGATGTTCTGCAACCGGTTCGCTTCCGGCACGCGCACGTCGGTGAGGGTGATCTCGGCGTTCTCCACGATCCGGTAACCCAGTTTGTTCTCGATCTTCACCGGGGTGAAGCCGGGCGTGCCCTGCTCGACGACGAATCCCTTGACGTTGTTGTCGTCGAGGTCACGTGCCCACACGACGACCAGGTCGGCGAAGGTCGCGTTGCCGATCCACTTCTTGGCCCCGTTGAGAATCCAGGTGTCGCCGTCGCCTTCTTTGGATATGCGCCGTGCGGTGGTGCGCATGCCGCCCGCGACGTCCGATCCGCCCATCGGCTCGGTCATCGCGAACGCGCCGATCCTGTCCATCGCCGCCATCGAGGGCAGCCACCGGTCCTGCTGCTCCTGGCTGCCACCCGACTTGATGCTGTACATCGCGAGTCCGTTGTGGACACCGAAGAAGGTGGCGCTCGAAGCGTCCACACGCGACATCTCCATCGCGGTCATGCCGATGAGCAGGTTGCTCGCGGCGGGCTTGTACTCGCTGTAGCCCTCGTAGGCCAGGCCCGCCAGGTCGAGCGAGCGGAACTTGCCGATGAACTCGCGGGGGAACTCTCCTTTCGCCCACGCCTCGTTGACCAGTGGCTTGATCTCGGTACGCATGAAGTCGCGGACCTTGAGCAGCACCTTGCGTTCGTCGTCCGAGAGCAGTGCTTCGTAGTCGTAGAAGTCGGCGGTCAGCTGGTCTTCGAGTGGTTCCACGGTGGCGGTCATCTCAGTTCTCCTCCTTGGCGGCACTGTCCAAAGCGGACAGCACGGCGATTTGCTTGCGGTCGCGCGTCTCGGCCAGTTCCGAGTACGTGGAGGAGCCGTAAGCCTTTTCGACGGCTTCGATGAGCCGTTCCTGCTCTTCGGGGCTCTGCGAGGGCTTGCCGAGGCCGTCCCACATCTTCTTCATCGACTTGCCGATGTGCTCGGCCATGTGCCGGTAGCCGCCGGGGCCGCCGCCCAGATGCGAGCCGAGGAACGGCCCGACCGTGGCCCAGCGGATGCCCAGCGAGTTCGTCATCACCTTGTCCAGGTCCTCCGGCGTGACGACGCCCTGTTCGACGAGGTAGATCGCCTCACGGCTGAGCGCGTTCTGCAGCCGGTTGCCGACGAAGCCCGGGATCTCCTTGCGCTCCACCACCGGCGTGCGGCCGACGAAGCGGTAGAAATCCACCGCGGCCGCCACCGACTCGTCACTGGTGCGTCCCCCGGGGACGACCTCGACCAGCGGGATGAGGTGCGGCGGGTTGAACGGGTGTCCGATGAGGACGCGGGAGGCGTCGGCCAGTCCGCCGGTGAACGCGGTCGCCGGGATCGCCGAAGACGAGCTCAGCAGCAGTGCGTGCGCGGGGGCTTCGCGGACCAGCGTGGCGAAGAGGTCCTTTTTGAACTCGGCGTTCTCCGGCCCGTTCTCCTGCACGACGTCCGCGTCTCGCACGGCGTCGGCGATGTCGGCCGCGATGACGACCCGGTCGGCGATGCCGTCGACCTCAAGGCCCTGCTGGGCCAGATGCGGGGTGAATTCGTCCAAAGCGGACTGAATGGCCTCGGCCAGATCAGGCCGCGGATCGCTGACCCGGACGGTCAGCCCGTGCCCGGCGAACAACGCGGTCCAGGAGAGCCCGATGGTCCCGGCGCCGATCACCGCCGCGGTGCGGAATTCCGTGTTCATGAGCGCGCTCCCGTCAGGTAGTCGTGGACCGGCTTGACCGGGGCGAGCGTCAGGTCGGTGAGGATATGGCTCGCCGAGACGATCTCGCGGACCGGAAGATCGGCCAGCGGGGCGAGCACGTGTTCGAACAGCTGCAGCCGCGCGGGGCCGGTCCAGGCACCGCGCACCACGACGTCGGTGATCTCGGTGCGGACCAGTTCGGCGACACGCGGAGAACCGTCGTAGTTCGGGATCTTCTTGAGCATGAACGTCGGCACGGTGATCTGCGCTTCGGCTTCGCGCTCGTCCAGCTCGTAGTGCTTGTAGCCCATGGTCGCGGTGGCGACGCGCAGTGATCCGTAGTCGAGCGTGCCGACCAGCGCGCCGTTGTCGACATAGAGGTTCGGCGCCCCGGCGGTCTTCGGGTAGGCGCTGATCTCGCGGCCGGAGGCGGTGGCCGGGAAGTTGTCCAGGTACATCGCGTGCAGGTACTCGCCGCGCTCGCCATCGAAGGTGACCGGGATGGCCTGGCCCGACTCGGTGTAGGGGCCGTAGCCGGAGACGTCGCCCATCTTCATGACCTCGAAGCGGACCAGCGGCTCGTCGATCTCCAGGGGCTCGGGGACGACGGCGCGCAGCGCGTCGATGTCGGTGCGGTAGACGATGTTGAGGTACTCACGGTCGGTGAACCGCGGGATCACCGGTGCGTACGCCGGGTTCACCAACGGGGTGGTGACGTGCTGAAGAACTTCTTGCTGCTTCATGGTTTCTACCGTCCTGTCCACACGGGATCACGGCGCTCGGCGAAGGCCCGCATGCCCTCGCGGACGTCGGCCGAAGCCATCAGATGGCCCATTTCCTCGCGCTGCGCGGCGAACGCGTCGGCGTCCGGCACGCCGTCGGCGGCGCGCACGATCTTCTTCACCGCGGCCAGCGCCAGCGGTGCGTTGCCCGCCAGCTGTTCGGCCAGTTTCAGTGCGGCGGCCGTGGCGTCGCCCGCCGGGACGACCCGGTTGGCCAGGCCCAGTTCCCCGGCGCGGATCCCGCTCACCGGTTCGCCGGTCAGCAGGAACTCCATTGCCAGGTGATGCGGGATCCGCTTCGGCAGCCGGATGACGCCGCCGCCCGCGGCGACCAGCCCGCGTTTGACCTCGGGAAGGCCGAAGGTCGCGTCCTCGGCGGCGACGATCAGGTCGCAGCCCAGCGCGAGCTCGAACCCGCCGCCCATCGCGGCGCCTTCGACCGCGGCGATCAGCGGTTTGGCCGGCGCGGCCTCGGTCAGCCCGCCGAACCCGCGTCCCGGGATCTCCGGGGATTCGCCGCGCAGTGCGGCCTTGAGGTCCATCCCGGCGCTGAACGTGCCGTCCGCGCCGGTCAGCACGCCGGCCCGCAGGTCGGTATCGGACTCCAGCAGGTCGAGTGCGGCGGCCAGCCCGGCGGCGACGGCGGCGTCGACCGCGTTGCGCGCCCGGGGCCGGTCGATCGTGATCAGCAGGGTGGCGCCGATCCGTTCGGTGCGCACTTCGTTGGTGCTCATGGCTTTCTTCTTTCTGGCGAACCTCAGCGAGCGGTCAGCTCGCTCAGGACTTCTTCGGTGTCCTGGCCCGGCGTCGGAGCCAGGCGCCGCACGGAGGCGGGGGTCGCGGAGAACCGCACCGGGACGCCGACCGTCCGGATCGGACCCTCGGTCGGGTGCTCGACGGTGTCGAGCAGGTGGCCTTCGCGGACGTACTCGTCGTCCTGGGCGCGGTCCAGTTCCAGCACCGGTGCCATCGGGATGCTGTGCTTGGCGCACACCTCGGCCCATTCCTCGGTGGTCAGCGCCGGGGCGCACTCGTCGATCAGCGCGGCGAGGCCCTCGTTGTCGGCGGAGTCGATGACGGGACCGTTGACGCGCGGGTCCTCGGCGAGGTCGGGGCGCCCGGCGGCGTGGAAGAAGTCCCGGAAGTTCTGCGGGTTGTAGGGGATCACGCAGGCGAGGCCGTCCTTGGTGTGCACCGCGTGGTGCCCCGGCGACATCGACAGCGGGAACCCGGTGGCGCTCAGCGGGGGCTCGAACACGTGCCCGGAAAGGTGTTCGACCAGGTTGAACGCGATCAACGTGTCGGTCATCGGGATCTCGACGAACTGCCCCTCGCCGGTCTTGTTCCGGTGCACCAGCGCCGCGAGGACGCTGTAGGCGATGGTGAGCGAAGAGACCTTGTCCCCGAGGATCGTCGGCAGGTAGACCGGCTTGCCGAGCGCGCGGTTCGCGATGTCGACCAGCCCGGACGCGGCCTGCACGGTCTCGTCGTAGGCGGCGTTCCCGGCCCGGTCCGAGTCGCCGCGGAAGCCCTGGGCGTGGGCGTAGACCAGGCCGGGGTTGCGGCCCGCGATGTCCGCATAGGACAGACCGAGCCTGGCCAGCGCGCCGGGGCGCATATTGGTGATCAGGACGTCGGCGCCGTCGATCAGCTCGAGCGCCCGCTCGCGTTCCGCGTCGTCCTTGAGGTTCAGCGCCACGCTTCGCTTGTTGCGGTTGACGTTCAGGTTGAGCGGGGTCATGCCCGGCGTGGTGCGGTACCGGCCGTTCCGGACGGTGTCCGCGGGCGACTCGATCTTGATCACGTCGGCGCCGAGATCGCCGAGGATCTGCGCCGCGTACGGGCCCATGACCACGGTGGAGAGGTCGATCACGCGGACCCCGTCGAGCGGGCCCGCCTTCGTTGTGCCGTCCGTCATTTCTCCTCCTGCGCCTTGCATCGCTGTCTGCTTCCGAAGTTAGTCGCGCATTCCGGGAAAGGGAATGATCAAAGGGCGAACAATGGTATGACCGCAGCGGTCACACCATTATCGGGCGCTATCTCGGCGAATTGTGCGTGCGAATTCAGTGGGCGATGGGCTCGCCGAAGACATCGCGGACGATGCCGATCAGCTCCTCGAGATCGCCGCCGTCGGCGCGATCGGCGCGCCAGATCAGACCGGTTTCCAGCTGGGGATCGAAGTCGGCGAACGGGAGGACGGTCACGTTGTCCAGCCGGTAACCGTGCATCGGGCTGCGCTCGTCGAGCATGGAAACCGAGAACGCCTTTTCGCTGGAAATGATTTCGGTGACGCCGCCGTAGCCGGTGTTGGTCAGCCGGATCCGCTTTTTGATACCCCGCGACGTCAACTGCTGGTCGAGCTGCTCGAAATACGCGGGCCGCGTTTCCTCCGGGGAGGCGACATAGGCGAATTCGGACAACTCGGCCAGGCTGACCGAATCCCGGCCTGCGAACCGGTCGGCGGGCACCACCGCGCCGAGCCGCTCGGACATGACCGTGAGCACGTCCAGCGCGGGATCCGCGATCGGCAGCCGGACCAGCGAAAGCGCGAGTTTTCCGTCGTGGACGGCGGCGACGAGGTCGGCCGAGGTACCCGGCCACCGCTTGAGCTCGTAGCGGTCACCGCACCGCCGGGCCAGTTCGTTGACCCGCTCGCGCAGATCCGGGTGCACCCCGGCGGGCATGCCGAGGAACAGCGTGCTGCGCCGCGGTTTCGTCGCTTCCCGCAGCCGCCACGGGATCGAGTTGACCTGCTCCAGAATGTCCCGCGCGATCGGCAGGAGCGCGTATCCGGCGGGGGTCAGCGTCACGTGGTGCGTGCTGCGGTCGAACAGCTGCTGGCCGAGTTCGTGTTCGAGGTCCTTGATGCGCTGGCTCAACGGCGACGCGGCCATGTGCAGCTTGCGCGCCGCGGCGGAGAAGTTCAGCTCCTCGGCCACGGCCACGAAATAGCGCAGGTGCAGCATCTCCACCCGGGCCAGCCTAGCCGAGTAGCGCGGCCGCGCAGGTCAGGAGGCCTGTTCGAACACTGCGAAGTGGGTGGCGACAAACAGGTCCATCGCCTCGTCGACGGCACGACGGTCCCCGGTGGTCACGAGGTCGAGCAGGAGGCCGCGCGCCACCGCAAGACAGAGCCGGGCCCGCGCCGCGCACTGTCCTTCCGGGACACCGGCACGGGCGAGCAACTCGGTCAGCGGCGGCAGCCAGTCGTCGATGACGCCGTCGAGCAGCGCGGTGGTCCCCGGCGTGCCGCCGAGCGCGTGACCGTAGAGCTGGAAGAACAGCTTTTCGTTGCGCCGCAGCGTGTCGTCGGTGAGACGGCGCCAGAACCGGCGGCCGAGTTCGACGATCGGGACGTCGGCGGAGAGATCGGCGAGCACCTCGCGCTGACGCCGCTCGACCTCGTTCACGACCGCTGTGAGCAGGCCTTCCTTGGACCCGAAGTGGTAGATGAGCATCCGGTGGCTGGTGCCGAGCGCGCCGGCGAGGGTGCGCAGGCTCTGGTCCGCGCCGCCGTGCCGCGCGATGTGCTCGATCGTCGCCTCCAGGAGCTTCGCCCGGGGATCGGCGCTTGCCTCGGTCATGTACCACATGGTACATGTACCATGTGGTACGGCGAGGGAGAGGGTCCAATGGGGATTCAGCGGATTTCGGTGCGGGGACACACGACGGCGTCGCCCGAGGAGGTCTACGAGCTGCTGAGGGACGGGGCAAGCTGGCCGGAGTGGTCTCCGCTCGGCTCGTTCCGCCTGATACGGGAGGGGAATGGCGCGCCGGAGGGACTGGGAGCGCTCCGGTTCTTCCGCACCGGGCGGATCAAGAGCTGTGAGGAGATCGTCGAACTCGTGCCGGCACGCCGGTTCTCGTACGTGCTGCGCTCCGGCCTGCCGTTGCGGGGCTACCGCGCCGACGTCGACCTGACGCCGGACGACGGCGGCACCGAAATCCACTGGCATTCGGCGTTCGCGGCGAAGATCCCCGGCACCGGCTGGCTGTACCGGCGGACACTCGCGTCGTTCATCCGGCGGTGCGTCGACGGGCTGGTCGCGGCGACCAGCGCGACCGGGGTGCGGCCCGCCCCATAGAGTAGGCGCATGTCAGCGCCACGACGGGGATCGACCGGACGGACCCAGGAGGAACGCAGCGCCGCGATGCGGACGCGCCTGCTCGACGCGACCGTCGACTGCCTCGTCGAGTACGGCTACTCCGGCACCACGACGACCCGCGTCGCCGACCGGGCCGGGGTCACCCGCGGCGCGCAGGTGCACCATTTCCCGACGAAGGCCGATCTGGTGACGTCGGCGATCCGGCATCTGGCGGCCAAGCGCACCCAGGTCGCGATGGCCGAGCTGGACCGGCTCCGCGCGTCGTCCGATCCGGTGGGCGACGCGCTGCAGCTGTTGTGGGAGATGCACCAGGGGCCGGTGTTCTCCGCGACCGTCGAGCTGTGGGTGGCCTCGCGCACCGACCCCGAGCTGCGGCGGCAGATGGCGCTGGTCGAGCCGATCGCCACCAGCAGCCTGATCGAGTTCGGGAAGGCGCTGCTGCCGGATCATGCGGGACATCCGGAGTTCCTGCACGCGGTGTACACCGCGATGGACGTCGTGCGGGGCATCCTCATCGCCAGCTGGGCCACGCGCGATCAGGTCGAGCTGGAGGCGCGCTGGGACCGGGCGCGCGGGCACCTGCGGGTGCTGTTCACCGCGCTCATGGCGCCCGCGACGTCGCACTGACCTGCCCGCGGGGGTGTTACTCTCTCCAGGAGAGTGAGGAGGGGTTGCCGTGGACCTCAGCCCGAACCCGTTCAACCGGGACTGCCCGACCCGCAAGCTGCTCGACCGCATCGGCGACCAGTGGACGGTGCTCATCGTCGGCGCCCTCGTCGACGGTCCGCTGCGGTTCACCGAGATCGGCAAGCGCGTGGACGGCATCTCGCAGAAGGTCCTCACCCAGACGCTGCGCAGCCTGGTCCGCGACGGCATCCTGACGCGCACCGCCTACCCGGTCATCCCGCCGCGTGTCGAGTACGAGCTGACTCCGTTGGGGCGCAACCTCTCCGAGCCGCTCGACATGCTGGACCGCTGGGCCCGCAGTCATATGGGCGAGGTCGAACGGGCCCGCGACGCCTTCGACCGCGAGAACACCCCGGTCTCCGCCTGAGCCCCCGGGTGGGGGGGTGGGTGGGGGGGGCTGCGGGCGGCCGCGCGCTAGTACCACGCCCTCGACGGAGGGCGCGGGGCGCGC